>JAYTAT010000742.1:0-3121 GCA_043737315.1 Archangium sp. | reverse complement strand
CGCCCAGCTCGACGGTCCTGGCGTTCACCTTCACGTAGATTTCCGAGACGCTGTCGGAGACGGTACCCATGGCCAGCTTCGCCACCATGAGGCCCATCGGCAGGCCGAGCACGCTGCCCACCAGGCCGAACATGCCCGCCTCGATTGCGAACAGCGCCCTGATTCGCAGGCGGGTCGCGCCCAACGCGCGCAGGGTGCCGATCTCGCGGCGGCGTTGCACCACGCTGATCGACACCGTGTTGTAGACGAGGAAGACGCCGACCAGCAGCGCGACGCCCGAGCCCAGGTTGAGGCCCAGTTGAAAGCTGCGCACCATCGTCTGCACGGCCTGGCCGCGGCGATCGGGTGACTCGACTTCGATGTTCGTTCCGACCGCTTTCTGCAGCCGCTCCTTCATGCCCTCGAGCCCGACCTTCGCGTCGATCGCCACGTCGATGCGGGTCAGCGTGCGGCCCTTCGAGAAGGCCTCCTGCAAGCTGCCGAAGAACATCACCGCCACCGAGCCACCGAAGGCCTTGAGCGGCCCCGTCTCTTTCAAGAGCCCATGAATGATGAAGGGTTTCTCGCCATCGGGCGTGACCAGGTGAATCGCATCGCCCGTCTTGAGCCCGTGCGCGTTGGCGTAGGTGTCGGTGATCAGAATGCGGTCGGTCGAATTGAGGAACTCGAGATCGTCCGCCAGCTTGCCGACGTCGGTGTCCACGCCTTCGTAGGTGCGGAAGAAACCGTCATCGAGCAGGTCGACCCCCAGCACGTACATGCTCTGGCCGGGTGCATCTTTGACCGGCGCGACCACCGAGATGCCACCTGACGCATGCAGCACGCCTTGCACGCTGCGCACCGTCTCGAGCAGCTCTTCGGGGAAGCCCGACGTTTCAGCGGCAACCGTGAGATCGGCTTTGCCGGCGACGGTGTCGATGGTCGAACGGAACGCCTCCATCACCGAGCGGTTGATGGCAGCGATGCCCACCAGGGTCGCGACGCCGACGGCAACGCCCACCAGGGTCAGCAGGGCTCGCAGCGGCGAACCCACGACATGCCGAAGCGAGACGAGACGGAGCAGAGACCACATGGGCGCGCGCACCTTAACGGCACACCCGGGCAGGGGCTTTCGAAAACTACTTCCCGAAGACCTGCTCGGCTTCGTCGATCGAGAACGCCAGGTGAGCCGCGTGGCTGGTGAGGTGACGCGAGAGCCGCTCCATCTGCACGGCAGCCTGGGCGCGTTTACCCACCACCCGAACGGTCTTCCTCACCCCGAAGGCGCGGAGAATCTCGCCCAGGCGGCGAAAGTCATCGGGCAAGAAAGCCTCCATGGTCTCGAGCTCTCGAATGTCCGAGAGCACGTCGACCGGAGCGCGCAGCCTCGAGAGCGCATCGCGCAACTCTCGTTCGCTGGCGAGGGCTTGCGCCGAGGAGGGCGATCCCGAGAGGGTGATGATGATTCTGTTTCGACCGACGTCAGGCGAGATGCGGACCACTTTGGGTTCCTTGCAGAACCCCCCCGGGACACCACGCTCTTACAGGAATCGCGCGAGCCTTCGCAACGAGTCAGGCAGCGGCACGCACCGGGTCGTCGCCGACGATCTTTCCATCGGCGAGCAAGACCAGGCGATCCCCCACTTCTGCGGCCTTGGGGTCGTGGGTCACCATCACCACGGTCAGGTTCCGCACCCGGGTCGTTTCGCGAATGAGCTTGAGCACTTCTGACCCAGTCCGTGAGTCGAGATTGCCCGTGGGCTCGTCGGCCAACAGGAGCGCAGGCTCGGAGAGCAAGGCCCGGGCGATGGCCACGCGCTGCATCTCGCCGCCCGAAAGTTCATCGGGGCGGTGCGAGTGACGGTTCTTGAGCCCGAACTGTTCGAGCAGGAGCTTCGCCTTCGGCTCCAGCTCGTCGCGGTTCTTGCCCGCCAGCAGCTCGGGGAGAATCACGTTCTCCACGGCGGTCAGCGTGGGAAGCAAATTGAAGAACTGAAAGATGAAGCCCAGGCGATCGCGGCGAAACCGGGACAGCTCGTCATCGGGGAACCGCGAGATCTCCTTGCCGTCGATCTTCAGCGTTCCACTGGTGGGCACGTCGAGCGCGCCGAGCAGGTTGAGCAGGGTGCTCTTGCCCGAACCCGAGCTGCCCATCACCGAGAGAAACTGCCCGCGCGGCACGGTCAGCGAGACGCCCTGGAGCGCCGGCACTTCGTTCTTCCCTCGGCGATAGACCTTCATCACGTTGCTCACTTCGATCATCGCGTCACTCACAACGAAACCAACCCTTCCTTCTCGGTCCACCCTTCGAGGGCGTTGGGCAGCCGCACGCGCACGTACCGGCCGGAGGTCTCCATGATGCGCAACTTGAGACCTGCATGCACTTCAAAGGACACCTTGGCCGTCTCGCCCGGGTACTCGCGCACCTTGGCGGCTTCGGGCATCACCACCGCTTCGACCACGGTGTCGTTGACCCACTCGTGAACGGCGAGCGTTCCACCCAGCCCCGCGCCCACCAGGAAAAAAAGGCCGGTGATGAGCCCCAGCACCACGCGCGAACTGGAGCGCGCGGTGATCCACAAGAGAACGAAGCTCAGCCACCACACGATCAGGAAGGCGATGCCCACCAGGCGCTCGTCGGTCGCTTCCGCCAATCGCTGCGTGAAGGGCACCGAGCCTTCTTCGCCCACCACTTGATCCACCTGACGCTCGCGCGCGACAGCGAGGTTGGCGCCGATGTCGTCGTCATCAAAGAGCCGGTGAGCGCGCTCGAGATTGAGGATGGCGGGGCCCAGCTCGCCCGCGGCGAGGTGCGTGGTGCCGAGGTTGAAGAGCACGTCGGGGCCGCCGAACCCCGCCTGGAGCAGCTTCTGGTAGCGCTCCTTCGCGGCGGCGTATTCACCCTTGTAATAGGCGTCGTTGCCCTCGACGAAGAGCGCTTGCGATTCTTGCGGGGTGTACTGCGCGAGGGTGAGGGCGAGCACGAGCGAGATCACGACCAGCCCTCCATCGCCGCGGCGGCTTCCGTCATGGCGCGCCTTCGTGCAGCGGCCTCGCCCATGCCCGGCGCGTAGCGGCCCATGTCGCAGGTCTCGAGCACCGCGATGATGCGCGCGCGGTCGGCCTCGGCGATGCCCGCTTC
>JAYTAT010000741.1:0-1105 GCA_043737315.1 Archangium sp. | reverse complement strand
GCCGGGTGAACTGTTCGGGGAACGTCTTGTAGTCACCCACGCGTGCCACATCGACGTCGATGCCGAACCGTTTGGCGGTGCCGCCGAAGAACGTGATGCTCGAGCGCAACCCGTCGACCATCACCATCGCCTCGGGCGCGGCGTAGATGCCGTCGCAACCCGAAATCATCAGGTACTCCGCGTCACCGGCCGAGAGCACGTAGGCGAAGACCTTCTTACCCGCGGCACGCAGCTTCACGATGGCCGCCCGCACTTCATCGGCGCGCGCAAGGCCAATGCCGGCGCCTTCGACCTTGAGCACGAGGGCCGCGAGCTCCGGGTCTTTCGCGGCGTTCTCGAGGAAACGCACGAAACGCAGGTACCGATCTTCGCTGGCCAGCCCGAGCAAGGAGCCCACCGTGGTGCCGCCGGCGCCCCCGAGATCCGAGAGCGAGACGACCGCGATCTTCTGCTGGGGGATCACGCTTGGGTACTTGTCCATCGAGAAGCGGCCGGCGAACTGAAAGTTGAGCTCGCCCGAACCGTACGCCACGCCCTGGGTGTAACCGACGTTCTCGAGATCGAGGCCGATGCCGCCGTGGAAGTAGAGCGGGTCGACCGGGGTAAAGCTGTGGCTCACGCCGGCCAGCAGCCGCACGCCGCCCAGCAGCTTGGCCTGCACCGTGTACTGCAGCCGGCTTCGATTGCCGGGCAACGTCTCGCCCAGCACCCAGTCGACCCCGAGGGTGAGGTATTCGCCCAGGGGCCGAATGCCCACGCCCACGGTCCACTCGCGGGGGAAAAAGGTGCTCAACCCGTTCAGGTTCGCCTGCGGTGCGTTGAGGTTGCGCACGAAGGCGCCCAGCGACAACCAGCGCAGCGGCCGTGACTGCACGCCGACGTCGAGTGTGGTGACCCACTGCGTGTTCTGACTGGAAAACCAGTTCACCGTGGAGCCCACCGAGAACGACTCGGGGCCCGCCGAGAACGCCAACGACGTCTTCGCGCGCTCGAAGCCCAGCCCGCTGCCGGGGCGCAGCCATTGAAAGCTGACGCCGAGGCCGACCAGGTCGCCGATGCTGGTGGCGAACCAGAGGCCGTCGTTGTCCTGCGGGCGGATGTTGCT
>JAYTAT010000740.1:0-1106 GCA_043737315.1 Archangium sp. | reverse complement strand
GACGGGGTGCCGGTCTTGACCAGCACTTCACCCGGGCCGCACGCCGCACACGGGCCGTATGCCGGCTTGAACTCGAGCGATGCGCAGGCGTTCGTGTTTTGCGGCGTCAGCAGGCGAGTGAAGACCGAAACCTTCCGATTCTGATCTGTGACCGCGGTGAGCAGGCGCTTTTCCGCATCGTACGAGAGGCGGTCGATGGGCGTTGGGGTGGGCGCACACGCATCACTCAGCCCGGGCAGGGCCATGCGGCGCCAGATGGGTGCGTTGGTCGGCCCTCCGTCGAGCCCGAGAAATGAACTGCCGGAGCGCGGGGCGAACCAGGGGCCCGCGGTGGTGGCGGCCAGCGCGGAACGTCGCCCGAAGCGGTCGTCTACGAAGACGACGTCGGTGATGGGGGCGGGCAACGTGGCGAGCTGCAGGGTCGAGGGATCGCAGGCACTGAGGGTCGAACCGCCGTCTCGGCCACACAGGCCAATCGTGGTTCCCGAGAACGCGGCCAGCTCTTCTTCGGCCTGCGAGGAGGCGAAGGCGTAGCGGAACTCTGCGTTCGAAAGGCTGGGAAAGGGCAGCGGTACAGGCGCGCCGCCATCGAGCATGCCGCGGTAGTCCGTCAGCCCGCTGGAGTCGGACACGAGCAGGTGCCGTTCGAGCTCCACCAACCCATGGGCGGGGCGCACCAGCGCGATCGAGTCGCGGGTGAAAGAGAAGGGCCAGGAACGTGAGGCGCTGTTCGTCACCACGTGGAGACCGCCATCCGCGGCGAACACCATCCGGTTGGGGATGAAACCGGTGTTCTGAACTGATGGCACCCCGCTCACCTGGAGAAGCTCGACGCCGGTGGGCAACAGCGGGCTCACCTTTGCCATCGTAAAGTTCACCTCACCGGGTCGCAGGCCCTGCGCGGCCACGTCGACGCACGCGCCTTCAGGGCCACACCGCCACGTCGCTTCGCAATCGGAGTCGCTCACGCACAGGTACGCAGCGCCCGCATCGAGCGGGTGACAGACCTGGCCTCGCACCTCGCGGCCGCAGCGCCAGCCCGGAGCGCAATCCCCCCCATCGGGGATCGATTCTGAACTCGTCCTGCACGAGCGATCCTGGGCCGC
>JAYTAT010000739.1:0-3125 GCA_043737315.1 Archangium sp. | reverse complement strand
GACTGATCCTGAACCATCTGCATGCCGGCGATCAGTTCTTTCGGGCCCGCCGCATACCCGAGCCGCAGCCCGGTCATCGAGAACGCCTTCGAGAAGCCATTGATGATCAACGTGCGCGGGGCGAGATCAGGCGCGACGTTGGCGATGTTGAAGAAGGGCTCTTTGACGTAGAGCAGCCGCTCGTAGATGTCGTCGGTGATGATGAGACAGTCGTGCGATCGCAGCACCTCGGCCAACGCCTCGAGCGCCTGACGCGAGATGACGGCCCCCGACGGGTTGCTCGGTGAGTTGAAGATCACCGCGCGCGTACGAGGCGTGAGCGCCTTCTTCAGCTCAGCGGGGTCCGGCGTCCAGTTGTTCTCGACCGACGTCTGCACGAAGCGCGGCACGCCATCGGCCAGCATCACCATGTCGGGGTAGCTCACCCAATACGGCGAGAAGATGACCACTTCGTCGCCCGGGGAAAGCAGCGCCTGGAAGCAGTTGTAGATGGCCTGCTTGCCACCGACCGTCACCACCACCTGCT
Source organism: Archangium sp. (assembly GCA_043737315.1). Classification (GTDB taxonomy): domain Bacteria; phylum Myxococcota; class Myxococcia; order Myxococcales; family Myxococcaceae; genus Archangium_A. The sequence goes on along the minus strand of JAYTAT010000739.1, from coordinate 2,599 downwards.
CGGGCGTGAAGGTCAGCTTGTTGTCGCGCGCGAGCTTCTCGACGATGCCGGTCTTGAGCTCGGGGATGCCGCCGGTCGCGGTGTACTTGGTGAAGCCGGTATCGAGCGCAGCCTTGATCGCGTCCTTGATGTGAGCGGGCGTATCGAAGTCGGGCTCGCCGGCGGCGAAGCTCAAGACATCAGCCCCCTTGGCTGCGAGGGCACGGGCCTTCGCGTTGAGTGAGAGCGTCGGGGAAGGCTTCACGGACTTGAGGCGGTTTGCGAGCTGCATCAGACTCACTTTTTGACGGCGTACTTCGCCTTGAGTTTCTCGAGCACGTTCGGGGGCACCGTGCCCGCGACGTCGCCACCGAACGAGGCCACTTCACGGACCAGGTTCGACGAGATGTAGAAATAGTCTTCGCCCGTCATCATGAACACGGTCTCGAGCTCGGGGCTCAACCGCCGGTTCATGTTGGCCAGCTGAAATTCGAACTCGAAGTCGCTCACGGCGCGCAGGCCGCGGAGCACCACGTTGAGCTTTCGCTTCTTCGCGTAGTCGACCAGCAGCCCCTGAAAGTCGTCGATCTGCACGCGGGGATCGTTGCCGACCGCCTCGCGGATCATGTCCTTCCGCTCCTCGACCGAGAAGAGCGGGGTCTTCTTCGGGTTGACCGCGATCGAGACGATCAACGAGTCGAACATCTTGAGGCCACGCTGAATGAGCGAGAGGTGGCCGTTGGTCAGGGGATCGAACGATCCCGGATAGATGGCGGAGCGCACCTGATCAGAGTCCGTCATGCGTCCGACGGCGTCAATCTGAACATGGTGACGATGGCCGTTCCGAAATCGCGCTCATCGATGCGCACGAAGTCGCCCACGCGTTCCGGTAGCTGCTCTTCTTTGCCGTGTTCGATCACCGCCACCCCTTCGTCGCTCACGATCTTCGCCTGACCCAGCGCCTCCAACACGCTCAGACCCGCGCGCGAGTCGTAGGGCGGATCGCTGAAGACCAGCTCGAACACAGCCTTCTTCTTGCCGAGGCTGGCGATGGCCTCGAGCGCGCTGCCTTTGAAAATCTCGACGCGGTCGCCAAACTTGAGGGCAGCGACGTTCTGCCGGCACAGCTCGAGCGCTTCGGGCCCGCGATCGACCAGCACGGCCTTGATCGCCCCCCGTGAAACCGCCTCGAGCCCCAGCGCGCCGGTGCCTGCGAAGAGGTCGAGCACGGTGAGCCCATCGCAGCGTTGGCCGAGCACGTTGAAGATGGTCTCGCGCACACGATCCGCCGTCGGACGAATCACGTCGTCCGATTTTGGTGCGGCGAGCACCCTGCCCTTCGCTGTTCCCGCGACGATTCGCATGCGACTCCAGCGGCCCTTCGCACACGTCTCCGCACGGTTCCACCCATCAAATCGTCGCGTTTCGAGACGGTGACCGACTTAGAGTGACCGCCTTCGAGACGATCAGCTGGGGAGCCTCACGTGGATTACGAGCGATACCAGAACCTGCACACGATCGTGATGCTGCGGGACATCTTGCGAAAATGGTGGCGGGCAGAGCTCTGCTTCGCCGACAAGACCGGCACGGTGATCGAGTGGTCGAAGGGCCAGATCACCCCGCCCCCCAATGACTTCTGCCGGCTCTCGCTGTTTTCAAAAGAAGGGTTCCGCCGCTGCACGGCCTCGGTGCGGGTGCTGCACGAGAAGTTCAAGTCATCTCGCAAGCTGCGCCGCAGCCAGTTCCACGACTGTCACCTGGGCTTCGCGATCGTCGGCGCGCCGCTGTACGTGCAGAACGAATACGAAGGCATGATCTTCGTCGAGGGCTTCGCGCGTCAAGAAGTGAGCCCTCGCGAGGCCGAGCAGCTCAAGACGAAGATCACCGAGCTGAACCCCGGCACCACCGATCTGGAGCGCGCCCTCGAGCGCATTCCCCAGATGGATGATCGTGAGACGGAGAAGCTCTGCGACCTGCTCGAGTTCGGAGCCAACGACATCGCCAACTTCGAGTCAGAGCTCGCCCGGCGCGACGAGACCATTCAGCCGCTCAGCACCGAGGTGTCGGATCGGTACAAGTTCGAGAACATCATCGGCAAGTCGAGCAGCATGATCGAGGTGTTCCGCATACTCGAGAAGGTGTGCAACTCAGACGCGACGGTGCTGGTCAACGGTGAATCAGGCACCGGCAAAGAGCTGGTCGCGCGCGCCATTCATTACAACGGCCCCCGGAAGGACAAGCCGTTCGTGGTGCAGAACTGTTCTGCCTTCAACGACAACCTGCTCGAGAGCGCGCTCTTCGGTCACACCAAGGGTTCGTTCACCGGCGCCCTCCGGGATAAAAAAGGCCTCTTCGAGGTGGCCGACGGCGGCACTTTTTTCCTCGATGAAGTGGGTGACATGTCGCCTGCGCTCCAGGTGAAGCTGCTGCGCGTACTGCAGGAGGGCACGCTCACCCCGGTCGGTGGCACCGCTCAACGCCAGGTCGACGTGCGCCTCATCGCCGCCACGCACAAAGACCTGGGCGTGATGGTGAAGAAGGGCGAGTTCCGCGAAGACCTCTATTACCGGATCAACGTCATCCGCATTCAGGTGCCGCCGCTGCGCGATCGCAAAGACGA
>JAYTAT010000738.1:0-1107 GCA_043737315.1 Archangium sp. | reverse complement strand
ACGACTGGTCGACCATCGACATCCCGAAGCCCGAGCTCATCGGCACGCGCGCCTACCACGACGTGCCGCTGCAGGACCTCGTGCCCTTCATCGATTGGGGGCCCTTCTTCAACGCGTGGGAGCTGTTCGGTGCGTTCCCGAAGATCCTCGAAGACGAGAAGGTCGGCGTCGAAGCGAAGAAGCTGTACGCCGACGCGCAGGCGCTGCTGGCGCGCATCGTCAAGGAGAAGCGGTTCCGCGCGAACGCGGTGATCGGCTTCTGGCCCTGCAACACGGTGGGCGATGACGTCGAGTTGTACACCGACGAAGCGCGCAGCAAGGTGCTCGGCCGGCTGCACATGCTGCGGCAGCAGGCAGAAAAGCAGCCCGGTCAGTTCCACCTGTCGCTCGCCGACTTCCTGGCGCCAAAAGATTCGGGCCGCGTCGACTACGTGGGCGGCTTCGCGGTCACCACGGGCCTGGGCGTGGAAGAGTTCGCCGAGAGCTTCCGCAAGCAGCACGATGACTACTCGGCCATCATGGTGCAGGCGCTGGGCGATCGACTGGCGGAAGCCTTCGCGGAATACATGCACAAGCAGGCGCGGGCGCTCAGTGGCTTCGGCAAGAATGAAGACCTCACCAACGAGCAGCTGATCCGCGAGAAGTACCGCGGCATCCGCCCGGCGCCGGGTTACCCCGCGTGCCCCGAGCACACCGAGAAGGGCACGTTGTTCCAGCTGCTCGATGCGACGAAGGCGACGGGCATGACGCTCACTGAGAGCTTCGCGATGAGCCCGGCCTCGAGCGTGAGCGGCTTCTATCTGAACCACCCCGATGCGAAGTACTTCGGGCTGGGGAAGATCGGCCGCGATCAGGTCGAAGACTACGCCGCGCGCAAGGGCATGCGCATCGAAGAGGCTGCGAAGTGGCTCGGGCCGAGTCTCGATGACTCGAGCGTCGGCAGCACCGCAGCGGCGTGAGGCTGCTCACCTGATTTCTGAGGACACGCGTCGCCCGGAGCGTCGAGAGCGCGGTTGCCACCTCGAAGCTCCCGCGCCGGATCGAAGAGCGAACGAGCTGAATCAAGCAGGGTGACGTCGAGACCGTGGAGTGAACATGGGCTCTGCT
>JAYTAT010000737.1:0-1107 GCA_043737315.1 Archangium sp. | reverse complement strand
GATCACCTTTCCCACCAACGAAGCGGCGCTCGATCTCGGGCGCATCGACCTGAGCGGCACGGCCTCGGATGATCGCGGCGCCATCTCGACCGTGAAGGTCGCGCTGAACGGCGGCGCCCAGACCGACGTCGCGGTCATCAGCGGCGGCTTCTCGGTCGAGGTGCAGCTGCGACCGGGCATCAACTCCATCACGGTGGCGGCGGTCGACGCGGCGGGCAACCGGGGCAGCGTCACCACCACGGCGACCTACAACGCCGGCGTCGCGGGCTTCGTGCACGTGGCGGGTGACGAGGTCACGCGCATCGATGGGGCGACGGTCGAGCTGCGTGAGCCTGCCAGTGGCACGGTGGTCTCCACGGTCACCACCGATGCGAGCGGTGCTTATTACGCGAAGGTGATGACGGTGCCGGCCGACTACCTCGTGGTGGTGAAGAAGGCGGGATACAGGACGGCCAGCGAGACGGTGTCGGTGGCAGCCGAGTCGCGCGCGTCGCTCAACGTCGGGCTCACCGCGGGCATCGATGAAGTGGCCGAGGCCTCTGTGGCGTTCGTCGAGCCGGCTGATGGCGCGACCATCAACACGGACACGGTGACGGTGTACGGCGTGGTGACGGGCTTCGACGTGGCGACGGTCACGGTGAATGACGTGGCGGCTGAGTTGATCGGGGCTGGTGGCTTCTCGGCGACCGTTCCGCTGGTCGAGGGCTCGAATGTGCTCGAGGCGACTGCGCTTGGTGTGACGGGTCAAACCGCGGTTGCGCGCATCACCCTCATTCGGAAGCTGGGCGGCGCCATGGAAGGGCCGGGCATGGTGAAGGGCGGGTGTGGAGGGTGTTCGACGGGCGTGGGCTTCGAGGCGTTGGGGTTGCTGGGGCTCGCGCTGCTCCGCCGCCGTCGCGCGTAAAGCAAAGCAAAGCAAAGCTGAAGATGAAGCTCCCCTTTCCCGCTGGGGAAGGGAGTGCATGTCCCACGATCTCCACCACGCTCGCCGGCACGCTGCCGTACGAATGGCGCATCTGCCGAATCGACCGGTGGTGAACCGGGGTCACTACCTGCAACAGCGCGGGGTGAACCTGGTGATCGACCACCCGCACGTCTGCTCGTGCA
>JAYTAT010000736.1:0-7741 GCA_043737315.1 Archangium sp. | reverse complement strand
GAGACAGCCTTCGACCTGATCATCACCGACTTCATGATGCCGCACATGTCGGGGGTCGAGCTGCTGCACGCGCTGCGCGCCACCCGGCCCGAAGCGGTGCGCCTGCTGATCACCGCCGCCAACGACTTCAAGGTGGCGATGAAGGCAGTCAATGAAGGGGAAGTCTTCAAGCTGCTGGGCAAGCCGTGGGGGCTCAACGAGCTGCGCTCGGCCATCACCCAGGCGGTCGAGTACCACCGGCTGATTCAAGACAACAAACGGCTGACCTTCGAGGTGAGCGAGCGCAACGCACAGCTGACCGCGCTCAACGCAACCCTGGAGCAGCAGGTCACCGAACGCACCACCGGCCTGCTGGAAGGCATGATTCGCGCGCTCGACTACCGCGACACCGAGACGCAGTGGCACTCGTGGCGCGTGGCCCGGTTCACCCGGCGCATCGCAGAGGCGATGGGCATCTGTGGCGAACAGCTGATGCACATCGAGCAGGGTGCGCTGCTGCACGACATCGGGAAGATCGGGGTGCGAGACGCGATCTTGCTCAAGCCAGGTCCTTTGACACCGGAAGAGTGGGTGGAGATGAAGGAGCACCCCGAGCTGGGCTACCGCATGCTGGCGAACATTCCGTATCTCCAGCCCGCCGCCGACATCGTCTTTCAGCACCAGGAGAAGTGGAACGGCCAGGGCTACCCACGCGGCCTCAAGGGCGAAGAGATCACCATCGGGGCGCGGCTGTTCTGCATCGCCGACACGATGGACGCGATCTGCAGTGATCGCCCCTACCGCAAGGGCAGCACGCTCGAGGTGGCGATTTCAGAGATCGGCCGGTTGGCGGGCTCGCAGTTCGACCCGAAAGCGGTGGCGACGTTCCTCGCCATTCCCCCGACGGAGTGGGTGCGCATTCGGCAGGACATCGAACACCTCGAGCAGGTCGACAAGCGGCGCAGCACCGGCGAGTTTCCCGTCATCAAAGTCTGATGGGTGCCTTGCTCCTCGTGCTGATCGCTGCTGCGCCCGCTGCGGTGCAGCTCAACACCGACGGGTTTCGCCTGTACCGAAAGGGTGAGCTCGAGCCGGCGCTGCAGAAATTCCAGCTGGCCGTGGCGGCCGACGACACGTACGCGCTGGCCCATTACAACGCGGCTGCCACCATGGCCCGGCTCAAAACGGCTCGCGATCTCTGCGGCGGCGGCCCCGAGTACGACGTTCTGGGTGAGCTCACCCGGGCCATCGAACTCGACCCCGGCCGCCGAAAACGCGCGCTGGCCGACGCGGACTTCAAGCCGCTGATGGGCACCCTCGCCTATCGACGTCTGCTGCTGGGGGTCAGCGAAAAGACCCACCTGCGTCTGCTGCTGGAGGGCACCTCGTTCTCGAGCTTCGCCAGCTGGGGCTCGTTTGGAAATCTGGTGAACCTGCGCTTCTTACCCAACGGCCAGCTGCAGCTGGGCATTCGTGAGGTGAGCGATGTGGAGCCGTTGAGCAACAGGTTCGTCGACCACCCGGGAACGTGGCGCGTCGAGGGCACCACCCTTCACATCCGCATGAAGCGGGCGGCCGACAAGAAATACGAGGGCAAGGCGACGTTCTTGAACGACGAGCTCGAGTTTCCTTCGCTGGGCAAGCTGGTGAACTACGTGAGCGGAGCCTGCGACGCCTGATTGATTCGAACCTCCGTTCGGGACTACCTGAGGCTGGCTTCGAAGAACTTCACGGCCGAAGCGTTGACCTGCTGGTGCACCAAGCGGCGATTCACACCTGCCGGGTCCGCACAAAGCTTCGCCTCACCGTCACACGGAGCGAGGAAGACGTAGTGATCCGCCCCGGGGATTTCGGTGAACGCGGAGATCGACGCAAGGCCAGCGCGCACCACCTCTGCGTTCTCTCGCGGGAGCAGAACTGAATCTTGTTCGGCCACGACGAGGGCGACCGGCGCTCTGATTGGGCTCAACGATCGGGGGCCAAAGAAGATGCCCAATGGAGCCATCACGAAGGCGGCCCGCACGCGGGAGTCAAACGTCGGCGTCTCATCCACCGTGAGGTTCGGAGGCGGCGTCTTGCAGAGCTGCGCATCGTCGGGGTGCCGCGCGCAGTAGCCCGCCCAGCGCGAAAAATCGGGCTTGGCGCCGACGAGCAGCAAGCCCGTGTAGCCGCCCGTCGAGAAACCCGCGACGCCGATGCGGGCGGCATCGACGCTCGGGCCGAAGAGCGGGTCTTCGAGGAGCGCATCGATCGCCGCAGAGACCTGCCACGCGCGCCCGAGCAAGACCTTCTCGGTGCCGACCCGGGTCTGGTCGGCGTAGTTGTCGCCGGGGTGTTCGATGGTGCACACCACGAAGCCGGCCCGCGCGAGCGCGACGGCGAGAGAGTGGTGACCAAAGCGACTGCCCGCGGCGCCATGAGAAATGACGACCAGCGGGTGACGGCCAAAGGCGATCGACTCACTGGGCGCAACCTCGGCCCACCACGGCCCCAGGCGCGCCAGGTTCTGAACCAGCGGCCGCATCGGGGGGAAGAACAACACCGCCTTCATCGGGCCGCTCGCGATGGGGTCTCGCCAGGTGCGGGTGGTGTAGCCCATCACCGGGCCGGTCAACGGCGGCGGTGGGGGCACGTGCACGCAGGCAGTCAGCGTGAAGGCGAGGACCAGGGTCTTCTTGAGCACGCGCGCAAGCTTACGTTCCTCACCCGAGAAAGGAACGAAGCCGACGGGAGGAACAGCGCACACCGATCCATCTCGACTGCGCTCGATGCGAATGGAGGTGGGCTGTTCCTTCGAAAACCTCCACCCGCACTTCGTGTGGCCCGCGCGCCATGGAGTGTGGTCGCGACGACGCGCGGCGATCGCGCACTCCGAGCGCAGCTGATCAGGCACAGCGAGTGCACACGGCTGCTCGCCCGCAGTGGGCACCCTCCTCCATCTCGAAAGTTTTCCATGCACCTCCGCGCTGCAGTGTTGTCGTTCGCCGTTCTTCCCCTCGTCGTCCACGCCACGCCACTGTCTGATCTGGAGACCGCCCGCGCCCAGGCCAACGCGCACTTCCAGGCCTCCGATGCGCGCGTGAAGGCGGTGAGCACGACCCTCGCCGAAGCCTCCAAATCTTTGCGCAGCTGTCACAACGGCGCGCTCCAGTTTCAGTTCACCTATGCGCTCGCGAAACTCGAGACCTCCCGCCGCACGCTGGAAAAGGGCCGCCGCGAAGCGCAGTCACTCAGGCAGGCGCTGGAGGCCGTTCGCACCCGGCTCGAAGCCGGGCACGCGCGGCGAACTGCCCCGACGCCCGAAGCGTCAGTGGCCGCGGAGCAGGTCTACGCCGAGCGGCTGCTGACCGACTACGTGCGCCCCCTCGACGGAACTCTGGTGCCCCTGGTCGACGCCTACACCACCGGCATGAGTGTCTACTCGCAAGCCCTCACCGACTACGCGGCGTTCTGCGCGAAGCCCGGCTACACCGCTGCGGCCGGCGCTGCGTTCGTCAGCCAGCTGCAGCCGGCCATCGACGCCCTGTCTTCGAAGTCGGAGCAGCTGGTGACCGCGGTCGCCGAAGCGGAGCGAGCCACCACGGATCGTGCCGTCTCCGCGAAGTGACGATCACGAAGCGAGCGTCGGCGTATTGCCGACCAGGGCCTGCAGATCGAACATCGACAGCTTGTTCTTCCCGACCAGCGCGTGCAGCCGACGAGCAACGCAATGAATCGAGTTCACCTCACGGCATCGCGCGGACTTCGGTGATGATATCGCCCTCGAGCAGAGCGTCGACCACTTCCTGACCCCGGGTCACTTCGCCAAACGCCGTGTAGCGCCCGTCGAGGTGGGGTTGAGGGGCTGCGGTCACGAAGAACTGCGAGCCGCCGGTGTCCTTGCCCGAGAGCGCCATGCCCACCACGCCACGGCCGTACGGCTTGTGGTTGATCTCGCAGCGGATCGTGTAGCCCGGGCCCCCATTGCCATCACCACGCGGGTCACCGCCCTGCGCCACGAAGTCGGGCACCACGCGGTGGAAGGTGAGGTTGCGAAAGAAGCCCTTGCGCGCGAGGTTGAACAGGTTGGCCGACGTGAGCGGCGCGTCGTCGACGTAGAGCGCGATCTCGAACTCGCCCTTCTCGGTGGTCACCACCAGCCGCGCTTTCTGCGGGGCCAGCTGAACGCGAGCCCCCTTCATCGGCTCTTCCACGCGGTCGGCCGTCACCGGCATGCCCTTGAGCTTGGTGAGCGCATCGGCAGCCGATTGGCGAATCGTGGCGTTGGGCGACTTGAGCCACGCCTCGAGATCACCAATCGCGTCTTTCGCGTCGAGCACGCTGAGCGCCTCGGCGATGGTGGGCGCGATGTCGACCTGGGTGAGCGCCTTCTGCGCGAGCTGACGAATCTGGGGAATTTGCGTCTTGTCGCCCAGCTTGGCGCTCGAGGCGGCAGCAGCGGCGGCCAGCACGGGATCGGTGGCGAGCAGCTGCGTGCGAACCTTGTCCTGCGCCACGGGGCTCTTGAGCTCACCGAGCAGCTCGACCGCGGCCAGCTTGACCCGGCCATCGGTGTGGAACACGTACGAGCCCACTTCGGCCGTCACCTTCGCGGCATCGAGGGGCGGCTTCGCATCCCGTGCGGCTTCCTGCAGGGCCTGGAGCCCCAGCTGGAGCCGGCGCGCTTCATCGACCAGGCCGTGCCCACACCCCATCACCTCGGTGAGCGTGCCGCTGATGCGGTCTTGCGCGGCGGCGAGTCGGCAATCGAGCTTGCCTGCATCACGGCGGGTCTTTTGATCAGGCACCGTCTTGGCGGCCACGAGCTGGTTGCGCAGTGAGACGAGCACCGACTTGCCTGACGCCGGAAGGCCTTGCTGAGCGAGCGCCAGCAGCGGCTGACCACCACCGGCGCTGTCACCGCGCACCAGGCGCTCCACGCGGAACGAGAGGTCTGCCAGGGCTCCCAGCGCAGGGCACGCCGCCGACTTGCACTTGCCGGCCAGCTTCGCCAACGAACGCGTCGCCTCGACCACCACGCGGTAGTCGGGATCGTCGAGCAGGCGCTTGAGGGTCACCGCGTCGATCTCGGTGCCCACGTCGCCCAGGCCCTTGGCGCACAGCGCGCGGATCTCAGAGGCGTCGTCGCTCGCACAGGCGAGCAGGGAGGGGCGCGCGAGCGGGTTCTTGGTCTGCAGCAGCGCGTACGCGCCACCGAAGCGGGTGCCGATCGGGTTTTCTTTCTTCAGCAGCAGCGCGAGCGCGGTGTACGTGCGCGCCGGCAGCGTCACCTTCGCGCGGGCAGCCACACCCAGCGAGAGCGCGGCGCGGCCCTGCACGTCGCCTGCGACACTGAGGCGATCGGTCAATCGTTCGACGAGCGGCGGCGTGGCTACCCGGCCCATCGCCTCGAGCATCGCCAGTTTCACCGTGCCATCGACTTCGGTGTTCTCTTTTTCCAGCAGGGCGTTGGTCAGGCGCGTCTTCACGTCATCGGCCAGCGGCGCCCAGTTGAGGCCGAGAATGCCGATGGCCCACGAAGCTTCAGCACGCACACCGGGGTCGGGGTCCGAGAGGCCCTCTGCCATCGCGCCTGCGGTGTTGGGATCCTGCACGCGGGCCAGCGCGAGCATCGCGCGCTTGCGCAGCATCGGGTCGCGCTCGCTGATGGCGGTCTGCATCAGCCGGCCGTCGCCCAGCGAGCGGCGATCTTCCAGATCGGCGATGGCCTGCACGTCGCTGCGCTGCTGCGTCGGGGCCACCGCACGCCCACCCGTTTGACTGGCGTTGCCCGCGGGCGGGGGCGACTGCGAGGTCCAGGTGGCACAACCGGAAATCAGGAGCAGCGATGAGATGAGAAGGTGACGCATGGCGGCGTCGTAGGAACCCCAAGCCAGCTTGTCGAGTGCAATCCGGTTGCGACCGTCTACACTGCAAGGCCGCCGATGAAGTGCACCTCCTGCAAGAAGAACGTGGCTGACGACGCAGCGGTCTGTCCGTTCTGCGACACCGTGCTCGACCCGTCGCTGCTCGACGCCTCGCCGCCGGAACAGAACGACGAGCCCGCCCCCCCTCCTCGCCGCCCTGCACCCAAACCGGGAATCAAACCCGCGACCAGACCGGGCGTGAAGAAGGTGGCGGCCAAACCAGTGGTGAAGAAACGCGCCACCAACGTTCCGCGCACCGAAGAAGAAGAAGAAGCGCTCATCGCCGCCGAGAAGAAAGAGCGGGCCGCCAACGACTGGCGCACGCAAGTCTCGGAAGAAGATTGGAAGGAAAACCAGGGCAAGGCGCCCGAGAAGTTCGTGGCCACCAAGACGATGGATCCCGAGCTCGCCCTGGGGGCCACCAAGCGATACCTCTGGGACCTCAGCCTGGCCGACAAGCTCGCGCTGGCCGCCACCTCAATGCTGCTGGTCTCGACATTTTTTCCCTGGAAGGAGACCGTGGCCGAAGGCGACGTGCTGGGCGTCTTCTCGTCGGGGATCCTGGTGACGCTGCTCGCCTCGATGGCGGTGGCAGGCATCATCATCCGCACGCGCAAGACGATGCCGAACTTGAACCCGTTGCTCCCCTGGGTCGCGCAGCTGGGTTGCGTGGGCATTTCGGCGCTCTGGTGCCTCGTCTACATGAGGCTCTCGTGGGACTCGACGCCCGCCATGAGCGCGGTGGGCAACTACGAGGTCTGGGTGTCCAAACCTGCGTTCGGCCTCATCCTGGGTGTGCTGGCGGCGATCGCATCCATCGTGGGCACCATCTTCGGTCTCAAAGACGTGGGCCGCTGATGTCGACCGCGTTGAAGCGCCTCGAGCAGGCGCTGGGCGAGGTGGTTCTCGGTCAATCGCAGGTGCTGCAAGACTTGCTCACCACCTTCCTCGCGCGCGGCCACGTGTTGCTTGAAGGCGTGCCGGGCGTCGCCAAGACGTTGACCGCGCGCACCATGGCGAGCGCTCTGGGGCTTTCGTTCGCGCGTATTCAGTTCACGCCCGATCTGATGCCGACCGACGTGGTGGGCACGAGCGTGTTCCGCCCGCAGGACGCGAGCTTTCAGCTGGTGAAGGGCCCGGTGTTCACCGAGGTGCTGGTCGCCGACGAGATCAACCGCACCCCGCCCAAGACACAGGCCGCGCTGCTCGAGGCGATGGAAGAACGTCAGGTCACCATCGACGGCACCTCGCACCTGCTCTCGCCGCAATTCTTCGTAGTGGCCACGCAGAACCCCCTCGAGCTCGAGGGCACCTACCCGCTGCCCGAGGCACAGCTCGATCGTTTCATGATGCGGGTGCGCGTGGGTTACCCCGACGAGAACGCCGAGCGCGAAATGCTCACCCGAACGCACGCGCGGGCGGGCAAACCTCTGCAGGTGAACAAGGCGGTCACGTTGGAGGAGCTGATGCAGCTGCAGCGCCAGGCCGCCGAGGTGAAGTGCGACCCGAGCATCGTGGAGTACGTGCTCAAGCTGGTGCGCGCCACGCGTGAAGAACCCCGTCTCAAGCTGGGCGCCTCCCCACGCTCGGGTCAGGCGTTGCTCTCGGCGGCCAAGGCGCGCGCAGCGTTGCTGCAGAAGGACTACGTGACGCCCGACGAAGTGAAGGCCGTGACGCCGTCGGTGCTCAATCACCGGCTGATGGTGAAGGCCGAAGCAGAGGTCGAAGGCGTGACGGTCGACCAGGTGATCGTGCGCGTGCTCGAGCAGGTCCCCGTTCCGCGCTGACGATGCCCATCCCCACGACACGAGCGTTGTGGCTGGCGGCGCTGAGTCTGGTGCCTGCCGCGGTCGCGT
>JAYTAT010000735.1:0-3137 GCA_043737315.1 Archangium sp. | reverse complement strand
CGATGCTGTCGATGGTGAGCACCGCGAGGGGAAAGCGGCTCGTCTCGAGGAACTCGACCCGCATGTCCTTGTCGCGTTGATCGATGCCGGTACGAATCGATGCGAGGTCGACGGCGATGGTGCCGGTGCCCTTGCTCCAGGTCTCGGGGGAGAACGTCAGCACGCCGCTCGACTGCCGGGTCTCGCCGATGACGTCATCGAGCGGACCTTCGACCCCGAAGCGCACGACGCCCCGGGTCTTGACCCACTGCGTGTCGGCAGCCAGTGCAGTGCCAGACAACACCAGCATCGATACCAGAAGCGGCTTCAGGGGCGTTCTCACGGTTCCTCCACGATCGAGCTGCGCATGGGGCCGAGCAGACCAAGCAGCTCACCCTTCTCACCTGCGGGCACCTTGAACTTGTCGAGCGTCGCCACCAGGTGGCCGACCAGCGAGTCGAATTGCGCCGAGGTGATCTTCATGCCGGCGTGCACGGTGGTCATGTCGCGGCCCGAGTACGTGCAGGGCCCGCCCGAAGCGGCGCACACCAGCTCGACCAGGCGTTGACGAAGGCGGGGCACGTGGCCGACCGCGAAGCCCGAGTTGATCGTCTCGTCACCGGCCGCGCGGCCGAGGAAATCGTCGATGACCGCCTCGATGGCGACCTTGCCCCCGAGTCGATCGAAGAGGCGCCTGGGGGGCGCCTCAGCAGTGGCTGCCCTGGTATCGCCCGCCGCGGGTTTCACGGTGGCGTCGCCCGTGGTGGCGCAGCCCACGAAGAGAAGAAGGGAGAGAAGCGGAAGACGCATGAAGATTCCTGAAGCTGCAGAGGGGGAAGAAGAAAAGCGCGACGCGCGAGGGAATGTGATTCCTCACGCGCCGCGTTCGAAGCGAAACGATTCTTAGAATGTGCCGAGCACGGTCACACCACCACCAGCACCCGGAACCACGGCGACGTCCTGCCCGAGGATGACCATGATGAGCCCGGTCACGCCCAGCGCGCCCCCGGCCGCCCACAAGACATTGGCGATGGCGCCGTTGGTGATGGCCGTCTGATCACGGTTGTAAAGCTCGACCGGGTCTGAGCCACCTGCCGCCAACGAATTTCTCACGCTGGCGCGCTGGCCAGCCGAGGTGACGCCGAAGTAGGTGCCTACGCCCGCGGCAGCGACGCCGAGGCCCAGCAACACGAACCCCACCGGCCGAAGAGGAGAGCTCTTCATGGTGACCGCTTCGAGCCGCTCATCGGGCTTCTCGGCGGGCGTCAGCTTCTTCTCTGGCTCTGCGACCGGAGCGTCGGCCTTCTTCTCTTCGACCTTCGCCACGGCAACGGGTACCGGGGCGGTCTGCTTGATGGGCTTGCCCGCGGAACCAAGGAACATCAGCTGATCCTTGCGCTCCGAGAGCAGCTCGGCCCACCACTCGACCACTTCGGCGTCGACGTCAGTCGCAGCTGTGCCGTTGGCCATCGAGGCCTCGACCGGCTTCCACGCGCCACCATCCTTGCGCACGTAGAACTTCGCCTGGGTGACCAGCTTGAGCGGATCATTCTTCACGAAGAGCGAGATCTGCTTCACGCGCCCCGCTTCGACGCCGGGATCCAGCGGGCCCAGCTCGATACCGCCGTGGGTCTTGAACCACTCCTTGGCGGCCGCGATGACAGGCACGACTTTGCCGGTGTACTTGCCGGTGAGGTCGCGCCGCGGCTCGAGCTGGAGGACAGACCGGAAGCTCTCTTCAGCTTTCTCGCTCTGACCCAACGAGGCCTGCGCGAGGCCCCGGCTTTCCAGCAACGTCAGGAGGCTCTCTCGCTCGAGGCCCCCTTTCTTCGCCGCAGCCTCGATGCTCTTGAGGGCTTCGGCGTACTTCTTCTGCGCGAGGAGCTGCTGGGCCTTCTCCAGATCAGAGTTGCGCTGGGCAAACGCAGTCAGTGAGACCAGCGCAACCAGTATCGGGAAGAGACGCATCAGTTCGTACCGCCGTCGAAGAAGCCCTGCGTGTAGGTGATGGGTGCGTCGTCGGGAAGCGCCTGGAAGTCAGCCGGAGGCGCTGCAGGCGAGGTGCCGTTGGTGCCGTCGACGATGAGGTTGCGCACGTACTCAGTGAACTGAACAACCGCGCCACCACCACCGCCTGCGCCCCCGCCCCCGCCTCCGCCACCGCCTGCGCCGCCGCCTCCGCCCACGGCGCCACCGCCACCACCCGCGCCGCCGCCCATGGAACCACCACCACCACCGACCGCTCCACCACCCGTGCCGCCGCCCATTCCACCATCGGGGCCCGGCACCAGCGGCTCACAAGAGCATCCGGTTCCCATCATTGCGCCGAGCGTGAGCACGGCGATCGCATGTCTGAACTTCATCATGTGATGCCTCTTTCTCTTACGGCGTGCCCGGGTTGGGCGTCTTCAGGTAGGGGAACGTGCCATCGAAATCCGAGTCGTCCTGCAACACGGCGTCGTGAAAGGGGGTCGCTCCCGAGGATGCGACGTCGCCCGCGAGCAGCGCGCCCATGCTGACGCGCAGTGCGATGTCGACCACGTCGTCACCAGGGCGCCGGCCGTTGGGGAAGCCGGCCACGTCGCACTGGGCGTTGGTTCCGCCGAGCGAAGGAGGCAGGACAATCGAGGGGCCCATGGTCGCCGTGCGGCCCTGGAAACACTCGAGCGCGCCAAGGTTGTTCTGTGACCCGTTGGCCGTCGCGGGAAGTGCCGTGTTGAGCCGCAGCATTTCGCCGAGCGCAGGAGCCATGTTGGAGCCGTTGAAGGCGTTGACGCCAGTGACGCCGGTCGCGAACGCTTGCACGAGGTCACCACGCGGGAACACTCGGGGCGCCCCGGTGCCGAAGAGGAGCTCGAGGATCGCCGGGAGCGTGGGGTTGGTGATGTACTTGGCGAAGTTGGCGCCGTCGTCTTTCGGCTCGCTGCTGTTGAAACGGTCCTTGTCGGGCAGGCCGATGACCACTTCGTTCACGAGGGGCGAACCAAGGCGGCTCACCTGGGCCCACGCGCCGCCTTCACGCGTCGGAACCTGGTAGTTGCCGCGGGGGTTGATGACGCGCGCCTGACGAACGCTCGCGGTCGACCAGCCACCGATCACGGTGCCACCTGCACCGCTCACCAGACACCTCTTGTCGACCTCGACGGCGATGGTGCTGA
>JAYTAT010000734.1:0-3140 GCA_043737315.1 Archangium sp. | reverse complement strand
TGCCGTCAGCGATGCAGCAGCCGGCACAATTGGTGGGGCCGCAGTTCAGCACCGGCTCCGGACACCCGCTCAACCACGACAAGATCGACAGCAAGGCGACGAGTCGGAGCACGTTCATGGGGGGCGCTCCGTAGCCCTCGGCAGGAGGCGCGTCAATGAGCGCACCGGAGCGAGGAATTACGTCAGGGAAATGGTCAGATCGGAGTTGCTCACCACGGGCCCGTCGTACGGGCCGTAGCTGGCCCAAATGAAGTACCCGGTGCCCGCGGTGATGCTGAAGACCAGCTGGTTCGTCGACCACTGCTGCGTCTTGTTGTCGCACGCGCCCTTGAGTGCCGCGGCACGTGCCGGTGCGCCGTCGCAGCGGTGGCTCGGTTGAGGGCTCCATTTTCGCGAACGCCGCAATCGAGCACAGCCCGCCGCGGGGACAGGGTCTGACTCCCTCCGGAAGTACTGGGCGATTGGCACTGAGGGACCTGCTACCAGTCCAGCACCGTAGAGAGTGACGCGTGCGCGTCGAACAGCGGCGGCCTCAGCGCGGGCCCGTCACCGGCCAACTTCGCGCGTGATGTCGGGCCGAGACGAACTGCGAAAGCTGGTGACCAGGTGCGAGTCTGACGGCTCCATCGGTTGGGGTTTTTTCGGCGGGCGAGCTCGTTCAGTTCGGCACGAATAGCGAGGCGTGCAGACGGTCGACGTGAAGCTGCGCATTCCGGCAAACGTGCCGGCGGGCAACTACCGGCTCTCACTTGCGTTGCCCGACGCCGACCCCGTGCTGGCCACTCGCCCCGTGTACTCGGTGCAGTTCGCCAACGCAGGCATCGGGGACGCCACCGGCGGAGTCAATGGGGTGGTGCCGCAGCGGGTGGTGAGCAACACCGCGGGTGGCCAGGTCGACTCTTCAGCGACGCAGTTCGCCGAAGAACCCTGAACGGTGCCGCAGTTCACCGTTGAAGTGGCGCTGACCGGCCACCCAAGAGGCCCGCGGCTCATTTCGCGCGGCGGAACTGTTCGACCAGAAAGTCCCAGGTCGCCGCCACCCGGGGTACTTCTCGCAAGGCCCGGTGACCGACGAGCCAGAGTTCTTCGACGGGCAACGGGTGTGCGCTGACGACCGATGCGTGCAGCTTCACGCTGGCGAGTCCGGGCTGCACTCCGAGGAACTGCTCCGCGACGACGGCGAAGCCGAGCCCCGAGGCGGCGGCGGTCAGGTGCGCTCCCATGGAGTTCGAGATGAGAACCGGCTCAGCCTTGGGCGCTGCCTTCGAGAGCCATCGCGCCGCGGGGATCATCGAGAACTCCCGTGGCCAGGCGATCCACGGCACCGACTCGGGCGACTTCACCACGCCCGCGGCCTTCGCCCGTGCAGTGCTCGCAACCACGACTGAGCGCGCTTCAACCAGCCGCTGCATCACCAGATCGCCGCCCTGCGGCCGAACCGTTCGAATGGCGAGGTCGGCTTCGTTGCGCATCAGGTCGGCGACGCCCGTACGCGCATCGAGTTGAATGCGGAGCCCGGGGTGACGCTTCACCAGCGACCAGAGAAGTGGGGCAACGAACTGTTCGGCCACCCCGGGAGCGCAGGTCAGCCGCACCAACCCTTCGGCCTTTCGCTCGACCGCTTCGATGGCGCGAGCCGCCTCGAGCGCGGCCACCTCGGTTCGCTCAGCGGCGGGGCGAAGCCTCTCGGCGATCACCGTCGGCAAGAGCCCATCAGGCGTGCGATCGAACAAGCGCGCGCCCAGTGAATCCTCGAGGGCCGCGATGCGCCTGCTCGCGGTCGAGACCTCGACCCCCAGGGTCTTCGCCGCGCCGCTGAAGGTGCCCGCCCGCAAGGTCGCAAGGAAGATCCGCAAATCGTCCCAGCGAAAGTCGAACGGCTTCACGGGAGGCCTTTGCGAATTTGCAAACATGCTGCGCAATACAACGAATGGCGCGCCATTTTGCAAATCACCATGGTACCCGCATGAATCCCCTTTGTTCTGCGCTGCCCTTCATCACGCTGCTCGCAGCCTGTTCGGGCGCACCGACACGGCTCTCGGAGACCGGCCTTTACAGCGACTTTGCTTCCAGAACGATCGCCCCCGGCGTGGTCGGGTTTCAGCCGCGCTATGCGCTGTGGTCAGACGGTGCGGCCAAGCGCCGGTGGGTGTTGTTGCCGGCGGGGGCGTCGATCGACGTCAGCAACCCAGACGCCTGGGTGTTTCCCGTCGGCACCAAGCTGTGGAAGGAGTTCGCCGTCGACGGCCGGGTACTCGAGACTCGCTACCTCGAGAAGTCGAGCGCCGGCTGGCGCTTCGAGGCCTACGTCTGGGACGCCGATGGGGGCGAAGCGCGCGGCAGCGCTTTCCTGGGGGCATCCAATGTCGGGGGCACCCGGCACGACGTGCCCGGCCAGGCGAACTGCGTCTCCTGCCATGGCGACACGGAAGCGCCGCTGGGCTTCACCGCGGTGCAGTTGGCCTCTTTGGAACAGAGAGAGTTCGCTCTGGATCTCGCAGCGCTCAATCGACGTGGGTGGCTCAGCGCGCCGCTTGAAGACGCAGCGCACGTTCCCCTGCGCGGTGATCTCGAGGTGGCGGGCGCGCTGGGTGCGCTGCACGCGAACTGTGGAGGGTGTCATTCCGACAGTGGTCAAGAGAGTGACAAGGCCCTGCGCCTGCGCCTTCGAAGCACCGATGCCACGCGCGCTGACACCGGCTTCTTCGCCACCGCACCGGGCCGCGACGCCAGTCGCACCATCGGAGGCAGGCGCACCTACGTGGTTCCTGGCGATGCTGACGCCAGCCTCGTGTTCCATCGGCTCTCGAGCCGGGGCAACGGCGCCCAGATGCCACCGCTCGGAACTGAAAAGCAAAACAGGGATCTCGAGACGCAGGTGCGCTCGCTCATCGAGTCGCTCACGCAGTGAAGTTCAGGGCGCCCGGGGTGGCTTGCGCTCGCTGACTGCGGGGCCCCTCACCAGAGTGACACCTGCGACGGCGGCCATGGCGCCCGCAAACGCGCCCGCGAGCTGCTGCGGTGCTTCGGCAGCCTGTGAACTCGAACCGCCACCCAGCACCAGGGCACCGAAACCGAACACCCGTGCCGCCACGGTGCCAACCAGAATGAGAAGCACGCCCAGGAAGATCTTCACGCGT
>JAYTAT010000733.1:0-3141 GCA_043737315.1 Archangium sp. | reverse complement strand
AGCGCTGCGCCGGCAACACCGTGCAGACCTGCGTGGCGAACGCAGCGGGCTGCACCTCGTGGCAGAGCGGCCAGACCTGCACCAACTTCTGCAGCGGCGGCGCCTGCGGCACCTGCGGCACCACCTGCACCGCGGGCCAGACCCGTTGCCAGGGCGCTGCGGGCGTCGAGACCTGCATCGTCGACGCGAACCAATGCCCCGCGTGGGGCCCGACGCAGCAGTGCGCGGCCAACAACTTCTGCGCGAGCGGCCTGTGCAACACGTGCGCGACGAGCTGCACGCAGGGCAGCAAACGCTGCGGCGCGAATGGCGCGACCGAAGAGTGCCGGCTCGACCCGATGGGCTGCACCGCGTTCGTGGCGGTCGGTCAGTGCAACGTGGGCGCAGGTGAACGGTGCGACATGGGCGTGTGCATTCCCCCCTGTCAGAACGAGTGCACGCCGGGCGCGGGCCAGTGCCGCAACGGCCGCCCCGAGTCGTGCCAGCAGGGCCCCACGGGCTGCTTCATCTGGCGCGACGAGCCGGTGTGCGGAATGGATCAGCAGTGCGTGTCGGGCAAGTGCCGCACGGTGTGCGCGAGCGACGAGTTCGAGACCTGCCCCGAGGGTGAAGTCTGCACGGGCCTGACGGAAGGCCGCTTCTGCCTGCCCGTCGACCCCGACGGCGGCACCGGTGGCGGCCTGGGCGGCGGCGCGGGTGGTGGCTCTGGCGGCGGCATCGACGCGGGCGCGGGGGGCGGTGGGGGCAACAACTCGGCCGGCAGCGGTGAAGAGAACACGCCCGGGGGCACCAGCCGCATCGGGGCCGTCGCGATGGGCTGCAACTGCAACTCGGTCGACGCCGGCTTGTTGCCGCTGCTTGCGCTGGGTCTGACGCTGCTGCGCCGCCGCAGCCGCACGTAAGCTGCGGGGCATGGCCCGGGCCTGGGCCACGAGTCGGTACCGCAGTACATCGCAGCTCAGCCGAAAGCCGACGCAGACGGCGCTCAAAAGGCGCGGCTCAGGGCGGCGGAAGAAGTCATCGGCTACCAGAGCCCGCGTTCCGCCTTCCGGGCGGGGTGAGCTTCTTCGCGGATTGCAGGGAGCACGTGTCGATCTACCCTTCGACCGGGCTGCGCTCGCGCCCCTCTTCAATGGAGCGAAGGCACGCTGCGGTTTCCGTTGTCGCAGCCACTGCCGCTGAAGTTGGTCGACCGCGTCGGCAAGGAGCATCTCGCGCGCGTGGAGGCGAAGAAGAAGGAAGGCGCGAAGCTGTTCAGTGCGCCAGCTGCGCAGCGCGCGGAAATGCCCGCGGCGCCATGTCAGCCCGCCCGCGCCAGATGAGCGCCCACCCGCCGATCACCAACAGCGCGCCCAGCAGCAGAAACCCCACGTCCCACCCGAACTCATTCACGCCCGGGTGTACGTGGTGCAGTCGCAGCAGGTGGTGATCGATCACGCCCTCGACCAGGTTGAACGAGCCGTAGCCCAGCGCCAGCGAGCCTATGAACGTGCGCGTCGACCAGGGCACGTTGCTCCGCTGGCCCGCGCGCCAGAGCAGCGCCACGCCCACCGCGATCATCACCCACGTGAAGGCGTGGAACAGCCCGTCCCACATCATGTTGTATTTGATGGCGACCACGTCGAGCGGCGGCACCACGCTCGAGAGCATGTTGTGCCACTGCAGAATCTGGTGAAGCACGATGCCGTCGAGAGACCCGCCCAACCCGATGCCCAGCATCGCTCCGGGCGCGATCAACCCGCCGCGATGAAGTCGTTCAGTCATGTTCGGGTCTCCCGGTGTCGGTCGGTTCGATGCCGAGCCGATAGAGCCACGCGCACATGACGCCCAACACCAACAGCGGCGTGGCGATCAGCACCAGGTTCATGCCGAAACGGTGATCGAAGACAGTCGCCTGAACCACCCGGGCCGGGTCGCAATCAGGGCACGCCCCCGCCGCGCGGGCCCACAGGCTCAACGCCAGCACCACGACCCCGATGGTTCGATACGGCATGCGCGCGAACGATGCAGCCCTCAGGCCAGCCGCTCACCCGAGGCGGGGTGAGAAGAAGTTCTTCCGCAAACGTTGCACGCGCTTCGTCGTGACTTGTCGGCCTCGCCGCCGCAGGATGAAGGCATGACGTTGTCGCTCGTGGTGCTGCTTGCGCTCTCGCAAACCGGTCAGCCGCCCGCTGACGTGCCGGCCGTGCCCGTGATTCCCGTCGGGCCCGGGTTTGAGGCGCAGCCGCCGGCCGTTCCTGAACCCGAACCGCGCGCCCCGCCTTCCGTCTTGGCGCGGTCGCTCCTGGCGACGGGTGGCGGTACCCTCGCGGGCGGCGTGAGCCTGGGCATCGCGTTGCTGCTGGTGGGCAACAACCCCAACTTCGATCCCACCTTCGCGACCGCCGCGCTCGCGTCGTTGATGATCACCGGCGTCGCCTTCGCGATTCACGAGGCCCTGGGGGGCCGGGGCGAAATCACCTTGAGCTTCCTGCTGACGGCCATCGTGATGGCTGGAGCCGGTGGACTCTCGGCGGCCATCGGCAACGGCGACCGGGTGCTTTCGCCCGTGCTCGCTGCGGCGATAGGGTCGCTGCCCGCGGCTGCGGCGGCGGTGTTCGGGCTCGAGGCCACCTCGCCCAAGCCCAAGGCGAAGGTCTCGGTCGCGTTCGGCCCCACCGGCTTCTACGGGACGTTCTGACCCTTCATTGGCAGGTGCCGCCCAGGCACCGCTGGGCGCCGGTGCACATGGCGCAAGGTTCACCCCCGAGACCACACGCCATCGCGCTCGAGTTCATGCACACCTTGTCGGGCTGACAGCAGCCGAAGCGGCAGTTGTTCATGTCGCAACGCGTGAACACACACCGCCCCGCCTGACACGCCTGGTCGGTGCCGCACGCGGTGCACACGCCGCCATCGATGCCGCACGTGGTGTCGTTTGCGCCACTTCGGCACGTGCCCAACGGGTCGAGGCACCCCGTGCACCCGGCCGCCACACAGGTGCCGCGCTCGCAGCGTTGGTCGGCCCGGCACACCCCGCAGAACGCCTTCGAAGGCCCACACGCGTCGATGCCGTTGTTGGGAGCGCAGGTGCCATCGGGGTTGCAACACGACGTGATGCAGCTGCACTCGGTGGGCCCCGCATCCGTCACGCCCGCATCC
>JAYTAT010000732.1:0-19178 GCA_043737315.1 Archangium sp. | reverse complement strand
GCAGCTCGTGCGACATGTTCGCGAGGAACTCCGACTTGTACCGGGACGCCAGCGAGAGCTGCTCGGCCTTTTCTTCCAGCGCCGCCTTGGCCTGGCCGACTTCTCGGTTCTTGTGTTCGACCTCGGTCTTCTGCTGCTCGAGGCGCTTGTTGATCTCGGTCAGTTCTTCGGTGAGCGCCTGGCTCTGCTGCAACAACGTCTCGGTGCGCATGTTGCCGCCGATGGTGTTGAGCACGATGCCGATGGACTGGGTCAGCTGCTTGACGAAGTCGACGTTCACTTCGGAAAACGGGCGGAAGCTGCCCAGCTCGAGCACGGCCTTGAGCTCGCCTTCGAAGAGCACCGGCAGCACCAGCAGGTGTGTGGCTGGCGCGCTGCCCAGACCCGAGCCCACGCGCGCATAGTCGTTGGGCAGGTTGCTCACGAAGATGGGCTGGCGATCGGCGGCGCACTGCCCGACCAGGCCCACGCCCGTCTTCACCCGCATCACACCCACGCCCGCTTCGGGGCCCGCGGCGTACCCGGCACGCAGGCGCAAGAACTCCTGGGGACCTTCGTGTTCGGCCACGTAGAACGCGGCGTAGGGCGCGTTGATCAACGGCGCGAGCTCCGAGAGGATCACCTTCGAGACGGTGGCCAGATCGCGCTCGCCTTGCAGCATGCGGGTGAAGCGGGTCAGGTTGGTCTTGAGCCAGTCCTGCTCGGTGTTCTTGCGCGTGGTGTCCTTCAGGTTGCGGATCATCTCGTTGATGTTGTCTTTGAGGGCCGCCACCTCGCCCTGCGCACCGACCGTGACGAAGCGGGTCAGATCGCCCTTGGTCACCGCGGTGGCGACCTCGGCGATCGCGCGCACCTGGGTGGTAAGGTTCGCGGCCAGCTGGTTCACGTTGTCGGTCAGGTCGCGCCAGTAGCCGGCCGTGCCGGGAACCCGCGCCTGGCCGCCCAGCTTCCCTTCGATGCCGACCTCGCGGGCCACCGTGGTGACCTGGTCTGCGAACACCGCGAGCGTGTCGATGAGGCCATTGATGGTGTCGGCCAGCTCGGCGATCTCGCCCTTCACGTCGAGCACCAGCTTGCGCTTGAGATCTCCGTTGGCGACGTGGGTGACGACCTTGGCGATGCCGCGCACCTGGGTGGTCAGGTTCGAGGCCATCGAGTTCACGTTGTCGGTGAGGTCCTTCCACGTGCCGCCGACCCCCTTCACCACCGCCTGGCCGCCGAGCTTTCCTTCGGTGCCGACTTCACGCGCGACGCGCGTCACTTCAGAGGCGAACGAGTTGAGCTGATCGACCATCGTGTTGATGGTGTTCTTGAGCTCGAGAATCTCGCCGCGCACGTCGACGGTGATCTTCCGCGAGAGGTCGCCCTTCGCGACGGCCGTGGTCACCTCGGCGATGTTGCGCACCTGGGTGGTGAGGTTGGTGGCCATGAAGTTCACGTTGTCCGTGAGGTTTTTCCACGTACCGCTCACGCCCTTCACGTCGGCCTGGCCCCCCAGCTTGCCTTCGGTGCCGACCTCGCGCGCGACGCGCGTCACTTCGCTGGCGAACGAGCTCAACTGATCGACCATCGTATTGATGGTGTTCTTGAGCTCGAGAATCTCGCCGCGTACGTCGATGGTGATCTTCTTGCGCAGGTCACCGCCGGCGACGGCCGTGGTGACGTCGGCGATGTTGCGCACCTGCGAGGTCAGGTTCGACGCCATGGAGTTCACGTTGTCCGTGAGATCCTTCCAGGTGCCGCCCACGCCCTTCACCACCGCCTGGCCGCCGAGCTTGCCTTCGGTGCCGACTTCACGCGCGACGCGCGTCACTTCTGAGGCGAACGAGCTGAGCTGGTCGACCATCACGTTGATGGTGTTCTTCAGCTCGAGAATCTCACCGCGTACATCCACGGTGATCTTTCGCGACAGGTCACCCTTCGCGACGGCGGTGGTGACGTCTGCGATGTTGCGCACCTGCGAGGTCAGGTTCGACGCCATCGAGTTCACGTTGTCCGTGAGGTCTTTCCAGGTGCCGCCCACGCCCTTCACGACGGCCTGGCCGCCGAGCTTGCCTTCGGTACCGACGTCGCGCGCCACGCGCGTCACTTCTGAGGCGAACGAGCTGAGCTGATCGACCATCGTGTTGATGGTGTTCTTGAGCTCGAGAATTTCGCCGCGCACGTCGACCGTGATCTTCTTGCTCAAGTCACCTCGCGCGACCGCCGTGGTCACCTCGGCGATGTTGCGCACCTGGGTGGTGAGGTTCGACGCCATGGAGTTCACGTTGTCCGTCAAATCCTTCCAGGTGCCGCCCACGCCCTTCACCACCGCCTGACCGCCCAACTTTCCTTCGGTACCGACTTCGCGCGCCACGCGCGTCACTTCAGAGGCGAAGGAGCTGAGCTGGTCGACCATGCCGTTGACCAACCGGGCCGTGCGGAGGAAGTCGCCCTTGAGGGCCTGGTCTCCCGCGGTCAACGAGAGCTTCTTCGACAGATCGCCCTTGGCCACGGCACCGATGACGCGGGCCATTTCATCGCTCTGCTGGGCGAGCGCACCCACCAGGGCGTTCACCGACTTCACCTTCGCAGCCCACCTGCCGGGCGCGCGACCCAACTTCGCGCGAACCTCGACGCGGCCCTCTTCCGAAACGGCCGTGGCCACCCGGTCGAACTCGGTGGCCGTCTGGTCGTTGAGCACGATGATGTCGTTGAGCGCGGCGGCGACCTGCTTGTTCGCCCCGGTGCCGCGCACCTTCATGCGGATGCTGAAATCGCCACGTTTGACCGCCGCGAGCACGTTGAGCAGGTCTTCGCGGTCGATGCCGCCTTCACCACGTGCCACGGCAACCATTCAGCGCTCCTCTCGTTCAGTCACGGCAGGCGGGGGTGTGCCCGTCAGGTCAGCATCCGAGATGCCGTAACCCTTGAGCTTCTCCCAGAGGTTCTTGCGCGAGATGCCCAGCAACTGCGCGGCGCGCGCACGGTGACCCTCTGACTTCTGGAGCACGCGCTTCAAGTACTCGCGCTCGAAGGCGCGCACGGCCTCGGGCAACGAACGTGAGTCGTTGACCGGCTCGGCCCCGCCCTGAGGGGCCTGCTGGCCCGCGATTTCCGGGGGCAGGTGAGCCAGCTCGACGCGGCGGCCGCCCGAGACCACCAGCGCGCGCCGCAGCGCGTGACCCAACTCGCGCACGTTGCCGGGGAACGGGTAGGCAGACAACGCGGCGAGCGCGGCCACCGAGAGCTCCGGGGGTGATGAAGGCGCTGCGGCGCGGCGCAACAACTGCTCGAGCAGCATCATGAGGTCGTCACCGCGGGTGCGAAGCGCAGGCACGGGCAGCTCGAGCACGCGCAGGCGCTCGCCCAGGCCCTCGAGCAGATGACCGCCGGCGACCAGCTCGCGCAGAGGCACCAGGGTCGAGGTGATGATGCGCACGTTGGGCTGCTTGCCGCGGCCGGCCTCACGCTCCTTGAGCGAACGAAGCAGGCGCACCTGCGCGAACATCGGCAGTTCGGCGAGCTCCGTGAGGTACAGCGTGCCGCCTTCGGCCGCGTGCGACTCTTCGGCGCCCAGCAACTCGACCGCTTCAGGGGTGGAAGGGAAACCCGCACAGCTCAACGCCACGAAGGGGCGCGACGCGCGTGAACTGCTTTGGTGCACAGCCAACGCGACCAGGCGTTTGCCCGTGCCGCGCTCGCCGACGATGGACACGGGCTCGTCGCTGGCGGCGTATTGCTCGATGAGCGTCCGCAGGCGCTCCATCGGCGGTGAGGTGCCGAGCAGCTCGTCACCGGGCTGGGGCGCGAGGCGCTGGTTGACGAAGTGCTGGCTGAGCGAACGTTCTTTGGTGATGCGCTCGAGCAGCTTAAGGAGCACCTCGAGATCGAAGGGCTTGGGCAGGTAGTCGACGGCGCCCAGCTTGAGGGCGACGACGGCGTCGGGCACCGTGGCGTAGGCGGTCATCAAGATGAAGCTGGTGCGCGGCGACTCGTGGCGCACCTTCTTGAAGAGCGTAAACCCGTCGACGCGCGGCAGGCGCACGTCGCTGATGACCACGTCGAAGACCTTGCCCGTCAGGGCAGCTTGCGCCGAGAGACCGTCGAGCGCAGTGGTGACCTGGTACCCCTCTGCACGGAGGGCTTCATCAACAGACAACAAAATCGAGGGCTCATCGTCGACGAGAAGGATGTTGAGCATGGGCGTGCAGGATGTTGATCCAGCAGGGCCGGCGCAACCGCTCAGGCGGTGAGTTACGAGGCGGTAACGTCAGTTCTGGTCAGGAAATGAAGGCTGAAAATAAGGGTGGTGGACAGCCATTCGCCTTGGTTCTACCCCCCGGTTGGGGTGAAGAGAACGCTCGGCCTGTAAACGGGGGCCGGGGTAGAGTGTTTTTCGGATCTCATGGGCATTCCCTTCGGGCGCTACCAGCTGCTGAAGAAAATCGCGTCCGGAGGGATGGGCCAGGTCCTGCTCGCCAAGAAGGGCCAGGACGACTTCGAGAAGCTGGTGGTCTTGAAACGCATCCTGCCGCATCTGGTGGAGGACGAAGAGTTCTTCACCATGTTTCGGGACGAAGCGAAGATCACCATGCGCCTCGACCACCCGAACATCGCGCGCATCCACGAGTTCGGCGTCGAGGCCGGCGTTCATTACATCGAGATGGAGTACGTCGCAGGTGAAGACGTGCGCCGCATCGAGAAGCGCGCAGCCGCGGTGGGCAAGGGCATTCCCATCGGGGTCATCCTGAAGATCATCGCCGACGCCGCGGCCGGTCTCGACTTTGCCCACAAGGCGCGCGACGCCAGGGGGGTACCGCTGGGTCTGGTGCACCGCGACGTGAGCCCGCAGAACGTGCTCATCGGCTTTGATGGCTCGGTCAAGCTGATCGACTTCGGCGTGGCCAAGGCCGCGGGCCGCGCGCAGCACACCGCCACCGGCATCTTGAAGGGCAAGTTCCCGTACATGTCGCCCGAGCAGGCGCAGGGCGAAGAGCTCGACTGCCGCAGCGACGTGTTCGCGCTGGGCATCGTGTTGTGGGAACAGCTGACCGGCCGCCGCCTGTTCAAGGGTGAGAACGATCTCGCCACGCAGCGCCTGGTGCGCGCCTGCCAGGTGCCCGCGCCTTCCAGCGTTGAGCCGTCGGTGCCGGCCGGCCTCGACCCCATCACCCTGAAGGCGCTCGCGAAAGACCCAGCCGAGCGGTACCAGGATGCCGCCGAGCTGCGAAACGCGCTGGAAGATTTCGCGCTGCAAAACGCCATCCCCACTTCGTCCTCGAGTCTCGCCGCCTTCATGCAGGACCTGTATGCCGAGCGCATCGCCAAGGAGGCCGACCCGCGCTTCTTCGAAGAAGACTCGGGCCTGACCGATCTCGACGTGGGCGGTCTTTCCAGGCCGGCCAGCGCGGTGGGCGGGGCGACGCTGGTCGACCGCAACAAGCTCCCCGCGGGCAATGGCACCCAGGTGCAGGGCACGCAGTTGTTACCTCCGCCTTCCAGGTCTTCGGCGTTGCCAAAAGTGGTGGCCGCGGTGGTGCTGCTGCTCGGCCTCGGCGTGGGGGGGTATCTGGCCACCCGGCCCGACGTGATGCCATTGGCCCAGGCGCCGCAGGTCACGGCCGAGATCCCGCGCGAGCGCACCCCGCTGATGGTGCACATCGTCTCAGAGCCCAGTGGCGCCAACGTCGAGCTGGCCGGGGCCACCGTGGGGCAGACGCCCTTCGACGCACACGTTCAGAACGTCAAGCTGCCGGTCGCCTTGCGGCTCTCGATCGAAGGCTACGAGCCGGCTGAAGCGATGCTGACCGACATGACCGGGCCGACGCTCTCACTGGCGTTGAAGAAGAAGGTGGCCGTGGTCAAGCCCCCCCTGGGCGGGAGCGGCGGCAAGAACCCCGACATCAAGACCTCGCGATGAAGCCGAACCCGGCCCTGCGACGCAGACCATGACGAACCCCAGCGCGGTGCAGCGGTGCCAGCGTCACGGCGCTGCGGCCGGGTGGGAATGTACGGTGTGTCACGAGCCGCTGTGCCCCGACTGCGCGGCGTTGAAAGTGGTGACCCCCATCACCCTGCTCGCCTGCGGGCGGTGCGGAGAGATGGCCGAGTCGTTGCTGCGAAGGAAGAGCGCGACCGCCACCCTGGCGCAGCGGTTGCCTGGCGCCTTCACGTTTCCGTTCAAGGGCGAAGGCCTGCCGGCGTGGCTGGGCATCTCGATGTTCCTGTGGCTGTTCTCGTTTCTGGGCCTCGTCGGCGCGGCGGTGGGCTGGGGCGTGGCGCTGGCCAGCTTCTTCGGGTTGACCCGCTCGACGGCGCGCGGCGGAGATCACATCGAGCTGTCGGATTTTCAGGATCCGCTGCAGTCGATCGCCATGCCCATCGTGCGCTTCATGCTGGTGATGTTCCCGGCCTGGGCGGGCACCCTCCTCGCGGGCTGGCTGCGGCAGGATTGGCTGATGTGGGTCGCGGCGATCGTCACCGTGTTGTGGAGCCCCACCGCGTACATCGCAGCGGCCACCGGCACGAGCGTGGTGCACATGCTCAACCCCCTGCGAGTGCTGGGAGCCACCGCGCGCATCGGGAAAGATTTTGGCGTGTACGTGGGCGGGATGATCGCGGTCATCGCCACGATGCTGCTGTGTGGCCCGCTCTCGATGCTGGTCAACGAGTACGTGGTGGTGCCGGTGATCGGCGGCATCCTCACCCAGATGATCCTGGTGTTCGGCCCCTTCGTGGCGGCGCGGGTTGCCGGGCTGGTGTTGATGCTGCACGGCCCCGTGTTTGGCTGGGGCGAAGAGGTCGACCTCTGGGAGCCCATGCTCGGGCAGACGCAGCCGCGTGGGGAGCTGCCCGTCAAAGAGAGCACCCTGCCCCGTCATCTGCCGACCTCGATCGAGCTGGAGCCTGAGCCGATGCCCGAGGCGCAGCCCGCACGCGTGCAGGATCGTTTCGCGGCCATCGAACTCGACCCGCGCGCCGAAGCGCCGCCCGACGTGGTGCCGCTCGACGTCTCGTTGTTGCCCAGTTTCTCAGAGCAGTCGGCCGTCTCGATTCGCCAGGCGATGGCCGGGGGAAACCGTGAAGTCGCGCTCGACGGGTTTCGCTCCACCGGGCTCTCCGCGGCGGCGCGGCTGAGCTTCGAAGAGCTGATGTGGCTGGGGCAGACCGCGATGTCTCACATCGACTACGAATCGGCTGAGCTGGCCTTCACCAAGGCAGCCGAACGCACGGCCCCCCCCGAGTCGACCGGCAAAGCGCGCGTGCTGCTGGCCCGCCTTCTGGCCGAGCGGCTCAACCGCAAGGACGACGCGGCCACCTTGATGCGGCGCGTGTTGGAAGAGCACTCCGGCACCTCGGCTGCGACGTACGCCAAAACCTGGCTCACCTCGAACTGAGACGCCCTCTGCCTTCAAAGCGGGGAAAGGGTGAGGCCGGGCGAATCATTCGAGCGGTTGCATCAGTTCCAGCCGTTGCAACGCCGCCCCCGCAATCGGGTGCAGCCTCCTCCCCGCGACGCATTGACGCAGCCGTGCGCCCGCGAGTTCTGGGGCGAGGTGGCTTGCTTCTTCGACGCTCGCCCTCGCCTGCGCTTCGGTGCCACACGGGCTCTGCGCGAGCGCCGTGTCGATCTCGCTCATCAGTGTGTCGAGGCCAGCGCACTTGCCCTGGGGCCCGATGCACTGAAGGGCGAACGCGCGTGCATCGAGAGGGTTTCCTGCGAGGAGCGCCTTTCGAGCGAGTTTCATGACGTAGGGCATGCTCAATGCATGCTCGACCTCGAGCTTTGGCTCTTTAAAAAATTGCCAGCCAATTTCCACCAGCAGCGCACCCAAGCAGATGGCGATCAAGACCACCAATCCGCTCGCTTCGGTGGGGCGCGGCGGCGCCAGGTCGGCAGAATCTGGCGCGACGATTACCGAGGGTAGATCGGCCGCGATCGGTGCGGCGGCCGGCGCCTCGGCGGGCGGGCGAATGTCTGCTTTACGCAGCGCCTGAAGCTCGGCCTTGACGGCCTCGGTGCTCGCATCGGGTTGTTCGGCGAGCGCGACGAGCCGCCGCACGATGCCGCGCGTCTGCGGCAGACGCGCCCCGAGGAACTCGGCGAGCCGACCTTCATCGAACAGCTCGACGCCACAGCGCTCCAGTGACCGGCCCAGCTCGCGTGCAGAGGCGAACCGGGCCGCAGGGTCAGTCGCCAGACACAGCGAGATGATTTCGTCGAGCTCGACCGGCACCTCGGGCGCCACCGTGCGCACGCGCGGCGCGGGCTCGCCTCGGTTGAGCCGGGCTTCGACGTCGTGAACGCCGGCAGCGGCAAAGAAGCGGCCCGCGAGCATTTCCCACATGACGACGCCCAGGCCGTAGAGATCGGTGCGTGCGTCGAGGGGCTGGTCGAGGAGTTGCTCGGGGGCCATGTACTGCGGCGTACCGCGCACGGTGCCGACGGCGGTCTTCACGCGTCTGCCGCGAAAGCGTGCGAGGCCAAAGTCGATCACCTTCACGACGCCCTCGAAAGTGATCATGACGTTCCGGGGGGTGATGTCGCGGTGAACGACGCCGCGGGATTCTCCCGTGATGGGGTCGCTCAGCCCGTGGGCCGACGCGAGCGCGAGTGCGATGTCGCGTGCCACCCGGGCGACGAAACCTGGAGGAAGTTGGGGGCTCGTACCTGCGCGAACGATGCGCGCGAGGTCGACGCCAGCGATGAACTCCATCGCCAGATAGAGCTGACCCTCGGCTTCACCGAGGTCGAAGACCTGCGCGAGATGGGGGTGTGAAAGCGCGGCGGTGATGCGCGCTTCGTCGAGGAAACTTTGCACGAAGTTCGGGTCATCCCGGAACTCGGGCAGCACCTGCTTGACCGCCACGGCCTTGCGAAAGCCACCCGGGCCCGGCATCGAGGCCAGCTGAAGCTCGGCCATCCCACCGACCGACATCAACGTCACCAGCTCGTACTTGCCGAGGCGCTCGCGCACCCGGCGAAAGCTACCACTGCCACCCTGAAAGGAAGCCGGTCTACCGTTTCGAGAGCCGCTCATTCTCGAGCAGGTTCCGCAAACGTTCCTGTTCCTGCCGGGCGATCTCCAACTCGCGCCGCAGCCGCTGCACCCGGGCATCCCACTCCTCGCGCACCTTGTCGGCCCGCTCGAGCCGCATTCTCAGCTCGCCGCTGCTGGCCTCGAGTTCATGAATGCGGGCGAGCAGCTCTTCTGGCTTGAACGCGGTCAGCTCACCGACCCGGCCGCGCAATTCCTTCGCTTCGTGCTGGGCGTTCTCCAAAGCGGCGCGCAGCTCTTTCTCTTCCGACGAAGACATGGCCGGAGTGTGGCGCGTGGCACAGTGTACGGCCATGGCTGATCGCATCGCCGATTTCTTCTCAGAAAAGACCGCGCGCCGGGCCGTGGCGCTGCTCATTTTTCTCTCGTTGATCATCGCCTTTCGTCAGTTGGCGGTGCTGCTGGTGTTCTTCGTGCTCTTCGAGCGGGGGCTGTTCTTCACCGCGGGGCTGCTTTCGCGGCGGCTCAAGTGGCAGCGGCTGCCTTCGCTGTTGCTGGTGTTGCTGCTGGCTGCCGGCGGGCTGACGCTCGCGGGCTGGGCCTCAGCGGGGAAAGTCAAAGCCATCGCCATCGAAACGCGCGACAAGCTGCCCGAGCGCATGGCGGCCTTGCGCGACCACCCCTGGTACCTCGCGCTCGAGGAGTACCTGCCCGACTCGGAAGATCTCGCGAAGTCAGCCGAGCACTACGCACAAGACGTGGCGAAGTCGGCGGCTGCGGTGGGCCGCGTGCTGATCTCAGCGGTGATCGCCTTCATCCTCGCAGTGGTCTACTTCCTCGATCAGGAACGCATTCGCGCCTTCCGCGCCTCGCTGATGCCGCGCTCCTTGTTCGGCACGCTGGTGCGCTGGTTCGAGCACCTCGCAGAGTCGGTGAGCCTGACGGTGCAGCTGCAGTTGGTGGTGGCCGTCTGCAACGCGGTGCTCACGTTGCCGGTGCTGCTGCTCATCGGGGTGCCGCACGTGCCCGCGTTGATGGCGCTCATCTTCGTCACGGGGCTCATCCCCGTGGTGGGCAACATGATCAGCGGTTGGATTTTGATCGTGATGGCCTTTCAGGTGAAGGGCTGGGGGGGCGTGGCGATCTTCGTGTTGCTCACCTTCGTGCTCCACAAGATCGAGGCGTATTACTTGAACCCCCGCCTCACCGCGCGGCACGTGGCGCTGCCGAGCTTCGTGCTCATTCTGTCCATCATCGCGTGGGAGCACCTGCTGGGTTTCGCCGGCCTCTTCATGTCTTTCCCCGTGCTCTACCTCGCGGGCAAGCTGCGCTCGGAGTTCCAGGAAGAAGACTCGCAGGTGATCGAGGCGCCTGCCTCTCCGGAGCTGCTCAAGCCGCTCTGAGTGAGCTCAAGGACAGGAAGTGGTGATGACGGAGAGCGTCCAATACGGGTTGTTACCGCCCTCACCCTCACGGTTGTCGCCGTAGATTTCGTCTTTCAACCACAGGCCCATCTTCCCACCCCTGAAGTTGAAGTCTGCCGGCGGCAGCGCCCGGTTGGCCGCATCGCACTGGTCGAAGTCAGAGAACGAGCCGACGTCGCGATCGGCCCCACCAGAAACCCGCTCGAAGCCCACCGTACCCGGGGGAATCAAGAGCTGTTCCGAGATCGTGCTTCCGATGATCCACCAGCTCACGACCCCGTCCGCGTACGCGTTCGCGGCCCAGTTCTGCGCGGGCCCGTAGCGCATGCAGCCGCCCTGATTCTCAATGCGATAGATGCCGGGCTCGAGCGGAGCACCACCGGCGAACCAGACCGGGACTCCGAGAATGGAAGTGGGTGTGGTGCCACCGAGCCGCCTGACCGCCGTGGCGACACATCCCTGGGGAACGAGAGACGAGCCTTGATCGATGGCCTCGTCAGCGGGTGCGAAACAGGAAGCGCCGAGACACAAAGAAACGCCTGCGACCCACACGCTCCATTGCCCGGATGCTCGCATTGAGCAGATGCTAACGGTTTAGCGCCTTCCCGGAATCACTTCGATGGAAGCGCCTCACGTGCGACACGCGTATCCCGCGCTGTCGGGACCCACGTACTTGCGACACGCGGCCCCGTCTCCCAGCACCGATACACAAAACTCAGAAGGTCCAGAAGGGTCGCAGAGCACCGTGCACAGGAGGTTTCCGGTCGTGCTGCACACCTCATCGCCCGTGCAGGACCCCTTTGAGCTGCGAGCCTCACCGAGGGTTCGACCGCTACAGCTCAGGAACAAACCCGCCACCACCATGAAGAACCGCACGTGGTGGTCGTAGCGGTAATCAGCTCAAGCCAACAAGCGGGTCAGCTTGGCCACGGCCGCCGGGAGCGCACGCACCAGCAGCTTGCGGCCGGTCTCATCGAACTCCTCGGTGACCACGCGCGCGTTCTCATAGATCTGCGCGATGAGCGCCTGCTGCGCGTACGGCACCACCAGGTGCGCATCGACCATCGACTTCTCGAAGTGGTCGATGATCGTCTGCCTGAGCGCAGTCACGTCATCCGCCGCGTGCGCTGAAAGCACGATGGCTTCGGGGTACTTCTCGAGCAGCTCGGCGCGCCGTTTCGGATCGAGCCGGTCTGCCTTGTTCAAGAGCAGCAGACTGGGCACCGCCTCGGCACCGATCTCTCGCAGCACACCGCGGGTCACTTCGAGCTGCGCCTCACACGTCGGATCTGCCGCGTCGACCGTGTAGAGCAACAGCGACGCCTCGAGCGCCTCATCGAGCGTCGACTTGAACGATGCGACGAGATCGTGCGGCAGCTTCTTGATGAAGCCGACCGTGTCGGACACCAGAATGCGCGGCCGCGTCTCGGGCTGGAGCGCACGTACGGTGGTGTCGAGCGTGGCGAAGAGCCGATCGGCCACGAACACTTCACTGCCCGTCAGCGCGCGCATGAGCGACGACTTGCCCGCGTTCGTGTACCCGACCAGCGCCACGCGCAGCTGATCCTTGCGGGCGTACCGGCGCTGATCCTGATCCGCGTGAATGAGCGACAGCTGCTCCTTCAGCTCAGCGATGCGATCGCGGATCTTCCGGCGATCGAGCTCGAGCGATGACTCACCAGCGCCCCGGCCCTGCTGCCGCTCGGTACCACCCGTCGACTCGCGCATGCGGGGGGCGACGTAGTTGAGGCGCGCGATCTCGACCTGCATGCGCGCTTCACGGCTCTTCGCGTGCCGATGAAAGATGTCGACGATGACGCCCGTGCGATCGAGCACCATCGCACCCGTGGCCCGCTCGAGGTTCCGCGCCTGGGCGGGGGACAGCTCGTGATCGACCACCACCACCGTCGCCTTCGCGGTGGGCTCACCTTCTTCATCGAGCTCTGGCTCTTCCTCTTCTTCCAGAACCTCTTCGGTTTCCTCTTCCTCTGCCCACTTGTCGCGCGCCTTTGATTTCCGCTCCGGCGCACCGGTGAAGGTCTCGCCGCTGCCGCCGGTGAGCTTGGCCAGCTCCATCAGCTTGCCTTCGCCCACCACCGTGCCCGAGGCGAGCCCGCTGCGCTTCTGGCTTATCTTCCCCACCACCTCGTACCCGAGCGTGTGTACGAGGCGGCCCAGCTCAGCGAGATCGCCTTCGTGGTCCACGTCGGAGACGCTGGGCAACTGAACCCCCACGAGGACAGCACGAGGCGTGGCGGCGATCGTCTTCGGCATGCGGGGCTCGTACCACCCTCTCTTCCCGAGCGAGGGGGACAAAAGGGTAGGCTTGAGTCCATGGTCCGCGACGCCGTGAGCGAAGAGCTGCCAGCCACCTGCGAGGCGGTCTTCGCGCTGGTGCACGACTACCGGCAACGCCTCAGCTGGGACACCCTGCTGCGAGAGGCGTTCGTGGAAGGTGACGGGCCCGCGGCGAATGGCGCCATCGCCGTCTGCAGCGGCAAATGGCTGGTGGGGGGCGTCACGCTGCGCACCGTCTACGTCAGCTTCCAACCCGGCAAGGTCGCGGCGGTGAAGATGATCAACGCCCCGCCCTTCTTCTCAACGTGGGCGGCGTCGATCCGCCACGAGCCCCTCGAGGGGGCCCGCAGCCGAATCATCTACACCTGGAACTTCAGCGCGAAACCTTCGTGGCTCGCGTTCGTCTTCGAGCCCGTGCTCGCGCTGTTTTTTCGCTGGGAGACGCGTAAGAGACTGCGCGCGCTCCGGCAAAAACTCACTTATCCAGCTCTTCCTTGAGCAGCCCGGTGGCCTCGATGCCGCCGCTACCGTCGCGATCCATCTTGAAGGTGAAGACACCCTCCTTCACGAAGAAGCGCGACTTGAAGTCTTTGGGCTCGGTCTTGTTGCCGCCCATCAGGCAGGCGAGCCCTTTGATCTTCGAGGCGAACGCCTTCTTGTACGGCGCCGAGCTGCAGGCGGTCTTCACCGCGTACGCCAGGGTGCTGCACACCGCGCCCGGCGGGTTGCGGTTGAAGTCGGCCTTGTCGAAGTTCTCGAAGTCGGTGGTGATGGTGGTGAAGGCGGTGCCACACGCGGCATTGACGTCTTTGACGAGGTCAGCGGCCTGCTTGTCGAACTTGGCCTTGGCCTCCTCCTGGCCCGGCTTGAGGTCGGCGGCGAAGACGAAAGACGAAGCGAGTGCGAGGCTGATGAAGACAGTGCGGTTCATGTGTTTCTCCCTGAAGTGAAGCGCGCAGCGTAGAAGTCTGGTTCCACGTTGCCATCATTTTCCGACCCCGCCGGTTGGCCGCTGACCGCTTCGAGTTCCTTCCAACCCGTCTTCCTGTTCTTGCCACTTTCGGGCGGTGAAAAATCTGCGCGGCCCCGCCTGCCTTTGCAGCATTTGCATCCCAGCGCTGCGCACTTCTCTCGCGCCCGCCTTCCTCCGGAAATTGCATTCTGAAGGGGCATGTCGTCCAAGAGCTGGGTTTACGGCCTCGATGAGCTGCCGAAGGTGCAACGTGTCGCTCGCGGGTGGGATGACGTGCGTTCACTGCTCGGAGGCAAAGGCGCGAACCTCGCCGAGATGACGCGGCTGGGTCTGCCGGTACCGCCGGGCTTCATCATCACCACCGAAGCCTGCCGCGAGTACCTGCACAAAGACGCGGTCCCCAAGACCCTGTGGGTGCAGGTCGAAGCGGCGCTCAAGAAGCTCGAGAAACGTTCGGGGAAACGCTTCGGCGACCCGAAGAATCCCCTGCTGGTGGCCTGCCGCTCGGGGGCGAAGTTCTCGATGCCCGGCATGATGGACACCGTGCTCAACATCGGGCTCACCCCCGAGGTGACGCTGGGCCTTTGTAAGCTCACCCAGGACCCACGCTTCGCCTGGGACTCCGCTCGCCGCCTGGTGCAGATGTTCGGCACCGTGGTGATGGAGGTGCAAGGTGCTCCTTTCGAGGCGGTGCTCACCGACTTTCGCGCCCGCCGCAAGGTCGAGAACGACGCCGATCTCCCCGCCGAAGATCTCGAAGAAATTACCCAGCGCTTCAAGAAGCTGGTGCAGCAGCACGCGGGCAGACCCTTCCCCGAAGCGCCCCTGGAGCAACTGCGCCTCGCCACCCAAGCCGTCTTCCGCTCGTGGAAGGGCAAGCGGGCGCACGACTACCGCAAGGCAGCCGGCATCCCCGATGACCTCGGCACCGCGGTGAACATCGTGGCCATGGTGTTCGGGAACATGGGCGCAGGCTGCGCGACGGGCGTGGCCACCACGCGCAACGTCTCGACGGGGGAGAACACCCTCGAGGGCGATTATCTGCTCAACGCACAGGGCGAAGACGTGGTCGCGGGCACGCGCGCCACCCGGCCGCTGGCTCAACTGCGAGTGGATCTTCCCGCCGCCGCTGACGAACTGGCCGCGATCGCGCGCAAGCTCGAGCTGCACTACCGCGAAGTGCAAGACCTCGAGTTCACCGTCGAGCGCGGCACGTTGTGGATGCTGCAGACCCGCGACGCCAAACGAACCGCCCGCGCCGCGGTTCGCATCGCCGTCGACCTCGCAAAAGAACGCCGCATCACGAAGAAACAAGCGGTGCTGCGCGTCAAGCCCGAGCACGTCGACTTCTTCTTCCACCCGCAGTTCGATCCCGCCGCGGTGAAGGCCGCTCGCGCAGAGGGCCGGGTGATCGCCATCGGGCTCAACGTCTCACCGGGCGCTGCCACCGGCCGGCTCACCTTCGACGCCGACGAGGCCGTGCGGCTCTCGAAGGAAAAACGCGACGTCATCATGATTCGTGCAGAGACCAAACCCGACGACGTGCACGGCATGCTCGCCGCCAAAGGAATCATCACCAGCCGCGGTGGCCGCACCAGTCACGCGGCCCTGGTGGCGCGCCAGTTTGGAAAACCCGCGGTGGTGGGGGTCTCTGCGTTGGAGGTCGACGAAAAGAAGCGCGAGGCCATCGTCACCCTGACCAAGGTGGTGCTGCTCGAGGGCACCGAGGTCTCGATCGATGGCCACACCGGTGAGATCTTCTCGGGGCGCATCGATACCCGTCAGCCTTCGCTCGAGGATCCGTGGCTGCTCGAGCTGCTGCAATGGGCCGACGAGTTCCGCACGCTCGAGGTCTACGCGAACGCCGACTACCCGCGTGATGCAGAGCGGGCGCGCACGCTGGGCGCCGAGGGCATCGGCTTGTGCCGCACCGAGCACATGTTCTTCGAGACCGATCGCCTGCCGCTGGTGCAGCGGTTGATCCTCACCAAGGAGAGCGCCGAACGAGATGAGCTGCTCGCCAAGCTTCTGCCGATGCAGCGCGCCGACTTCGCGGGGCTCTTTCGCGCGATGGATGGAAAGCCGGTCACCATTCGGTTGATCGACCCGCCCCTGCACGAGTTCCTGCCACGCCGCGAATCACTCATTCACGAGGTCGCGCAGCTGGAAACCCGGGTGCGGCTGGCAGACGGCGACCCGCGTGCGTTGGGCGATCTTCTCCACGAGAAGCAGACGCTGTTGCTCGCGGTCGACACGCTCCACGAAGAGAACCCGATGCTCGGCCTGCGCGGTGTACGCCTGGGCATTCACATGCCTGAGCTGGTCGCGATGCAGGTGCGCGCGCTCTTCGAGGCCGCGTGCGACTGCATGAAAGAGGGAATCACCGTGTTGCCCAAGGTGATGATTCCGCTCGTCGCCCACCTCAATGAGCTCAAAGTCGAACAGACCCTGCTCGTCGCGGTGGCCCGCGAGGTGATGGCCGAGCGCAAGATGACCGTGCCCTACCAGTTCGGCACGATGATCGAGGTCCCCCGGGCGGCGCTCACGGCTGATCAGATCGCGGGCGAGGCGCAGTTCTTCAGCTTCGGCACCAACGACCTCACCCAGACCACCTTCGGCATCTCGCGCGATGACGCCGAGAGCGGCTTTCTGACCGAGTACCTCGAGAAGGGCATCCTCACCGAGAACCCGTTCACCTCGATCGACGAGGCGGGGGTTGGTCAATTGATGCAGTTGGCCATCAAGCTCGGCCGCAAGACGAACGCGAAGCTGAACGTGGGCATCTGCGGGGAACACGGCGGCGACCCCCGGAGCATCGCTTTTTGTCACCGCATCGGAGTCGACTCCATCTCGTGCAGCCCCTTCCGGGTGCCGGTTGCAAGGCTGGCAGCTGCCCACGCGGCGTTGGGTGGCACGAGGTAACATCAGGTGGGACACCTCAATCTTCGCCGCCCTGCGCCAGAGACTGCATAATCGGAAAGCCGTGGACCACAACCGATCGACCCAGCGGAAGCTCGTGGGCCTCCTCGTCAAGTTGGCCCACAAGGGTGTCGACGAGTTCGCCTCGAAGTACGCCACCAATCTCTCCGACGGCGGCATGTTCATCCGCACCAGAGAGCCCAAGCCGCAAGGCACGGAACTCTCCTTCAAGGTGGAGATCGCCGACGGGCAGCGTGTGCTGCAAGGCATCGCCATCGTGCGGTGGACCCGCGGCGAAGGAGACCCCAACGGGCCCCCCGGCATGGGCCTCGAGTTCCTGAAGCTGGACCCTGCTTCGCGCGCGCTGGTGGATCGCATGTTGGGTGTGAAGGTGAGCGCTGCGTCGGCGGTACCGAAGATCGCCCCGGCCACCACGCCCTCGAAGGGCCTGCCGCTCACCACCCCTTCCCGGGGGCTGCCTGCAGCGCCCCCGAAGCCCGCCTTCGAGCTGGCCGACGAGTTGTTCGGCGACGTGCCCGCGCCGAACGCCGATGAGCCGCTGGCCGACGAACCTTTCGAGGCTGCCGCAGCGCCGCTTGCCCCTCCACCTCTACCTGCGCTGACGCCTGTTCCGGCCTTCTCAGACCCCGACGTGTTCGGCGCGCTCGCTTCGAGCAACAGCCCTGAGAAGGAAATCGACATCGAGCTCGAAGCGCTGGTGGCCGAAACGCCGCAGCCGCCGCCGCTCGATCTCTTCTCCGAGTCTTCGGCCTCGGGCTTCGAGGTCGACCTGGAAGTCGCCGAGGTGGTGCCGCCTGCGCCGTTCGTGGCGCCTCCCGTGCGGGCCCGACCCGAGCCGGTGGCCGAGCAGCGCGCGCCGGTGGTGCTCGACCAGCCCATCGCGGTCGCGCCTGCGCCTGCGCCGCTGTCCGGCGCGCCGATCTACCTGAAGGACATCAAGCCCAGCGATGGAACGGGCCCCGTCATCGGCATCGACCTGGGCACCACCAACTCGGCGTGCGCGGTGCTGAGCAAGGGCCGGCCGATCATGCTGTCGTCGAAAGATGGCTACAACACCATCCCCTCGGTGGTGGCGCTCAACGCGCAGGGCAAGCTGCAGGTCGGTCACCGCGCGCGTTCGCAGATGGTGCTCAACCCCACCCAGTCGATCTTCGGGGCCAAGCGCCTGGTGGGCCGTGAGTTCGCGAGCCCCACCGTGCGCCAGGTGAAGGAGCGTTCGCACTTCGAGATCGTCGCAGGTCACGATCACCGCGCGGCCGTGAAGCTGGGCGCCAACGTGCTCTCGCTGGAAGAAGTG
This sequence comes from Archangium sp., assembly GCA_043737315.1. Lineage (GTDB taxonomy): Bacteria > Myxococcota > Myxococcia > Myxococcales > Myxococcaceae > Archangium_A. Next base: position 1,265 of record JAYTAT010000732.1, on the reverse strand, counting down.
CAGGGCCTGGTGCTCAAGGAGTGCAAGGAGATGGCCGAGCAGGCGCTGGGCACCTCGGTCACACGCGCCGTGGTGACCTGCCCTGCGTATTACTCCGAGCCGCAGCGTGAAGCGGTGCGCCGCGCGGGCGCGATGGCCGGCCTCAAGGTCGAGCGGGTGCTCAACGAGCCCACCGCGGCCGCGCTGGCGTTCGGCATGAACCGCGAGCTCAAGAAGACCGTGCTGGTGTACGACCTGGGCGGCGGCACCTTCGATGCCACGGTGCTCAAGCTCGATCAGAACGTGTTCGAGGTGCTGGCGACGGGCGGCGACGTCTTCCTCGGAGGTGTCGACTTCGACAACCAGCTGGTCGACCTGCTGCTCGAACGTTTCGCCACCTGGCACAAACGTCCGTTCACCGGCGATCGCGTGGCGCTCTCGCGCATCTCCGATGTGGCGGAGAAAATGAAGATGGCGCTCTCAGAGCGGCAGAGCTTCGAGGTGCACCTGCCGATGCTCGAGATGGATTCAGGCGGCAAGCCGCTCGACCTGCGCACCACCGTCACGCGCGCGGAGATCGAAGTCGTGTGCTCCGAGCTGGTCGACCGCACCATCCAGGCCGTGCAAGACGTGCTGCTCGACGCGAAGCTCAAAGCCAGCCAGGTCGACGACATCATCCTGGTGGGTGGCATGAGCCGCATGCCGTTGGTGCGCGAGAAATTGAAGGCGGTGTTCAAGAAGCCCGCGCAGGCCTCGGTGAACGCAGATGAAGCGGTCGCGCTGGGTGCGGCGCTCTATTCAGGCACCGTCGACAAGGTCTCGAGCCTGGTGCTCATCGACGTGGTGCCCATGACCATCGGCCTGGGCCGGCCCGGGGGCGCGTTTCATCGCCTCATCGAGCGCAATACGCCGCTGCCTGCCACCAAGTCGTTTGGCATCTCGACGCAGAAGAACGACGAGACCGAGCTCGAGGTGATGGTCTTTCAGGGTGAAGACTCGAACGTCGCAGGCAACGAGTTCCTCGGCGCGGTGACCATCAGCGGCCTGCCCAAGGGCCCCGCGGGGTCGGTGCAGGTGGCCATCACCTTGGGTCTCGACGCCGAGTGCGTGCTGCGCGTCGAAGCGCGCGAGTTCCGCAGCCGGCAAGTGGTGCGCTCCACGCTCGCCACCCGTTACACGAGTGAAGAGATCGCGCAGCGCCTCGGCATCAGCCTTGAGAAGCGCGAAGCAGTGAACAAATCGCGCGGTGAAGAACTCGAGAAACGCGCCGGCGGCTTCTGGGGAAA
>JAYTAT010000731.1:0-3146 GCA_043737315.1 Archangium sp. | reverse complement strand
CCTGCGAACGGTGCTTGTCGGGCGATGACGTCTTGTGCCGCAAGTACCAGATCATCGGAGAAGACCTCGCGGGCGGCTACGCAGAGTTCGTCTGCGTTCCGCGTCAGAACATCTTGCTCAAGCCGAGGAAGGTGAGCTTCGAAGAAGCAGCCTGTCTTCCCCTCACCTTCCTCACCGCGTGGCACATGTTGTTCGCGCGCGCTCAGTTGAAGCCCGGAGAGACGGTGCTCGTTCACGCCGCGGGCTCGGGTGTCGGCAGCGCGGCGGTGCAGCTGGCGAAGCTCGCTGGCGCGACGGTGATCGCCACGGCCTCCACGACGGCCAAGCTGAACAAGGCGAAGGCGCTCGGCGCGGATCACCTGATCAACTACGCAGAGTCCGACTTCCTTGATGAGGTCAAGAAGCTCACCTCGCGGCGCATGGTCGACGTGGTGTTCGAGCACGTCGGTGCGAGCACCTGGGAAAAGTCGATCGCCTGTCTACCCAGGGGCGGCCGGCTGGTCATCTGCGGCGCCACCACGGGACACGACGTGAAGATCGATCTGCGAACCCTCTTCTCCAAATCCATCTCCCTGCTGGGTTCGACGATGGGCAGCAAGGCCGAGCTCTTCAAGGTGCTCGAGCTGGTCGAACAGGGCCGCTTGGTGCCCGTGCTCGATCGGGTGCTGCCGCTCGAGAAAGCCGCTGAAGGGCACGAGCTGCTGGCTGCGCGACAGACCTTCGGCAACGTCGTCTTGATGCCGGTGATGCCATGAGTGCTTGCTACGTCGCGGACGCCGTTCGCACGCCGATTGGAAAACTCCGCGGTGCGCTGAAGGATGTTCGGCCCGATGATCTGCTCTCGCTGGTGATCGCTGAAGTCGTGCGCCGCACCGGCATCGACGGGGCTCAGGTCGACGAGCTGTATGCGGGTTGCGCCAACCAGGCTGGAGAAGACAACCGCAACGTGGCGCGCATGGCGGGCCTGCTCGCCGGGCTGCCCGACACCGTGCCCGCGGTGACCGTCAATCGGCTGTGCGGCAGCGGCCTCGAGGCGATCATTCAGGGCGCCCGGCAGATCCGGCTTGGTGAAGCAGACCTGGTGCTCGCCGGCGGCGTCGAGTCGATGACCCGCGCACCGTGGAGCACGCCCAAGCCGAACGAAGCCTTCCCTGGCGGCAAGTTGGAGTCGTGGGACACCTCGCTGGGCTGGCGCTATCCAAACCCGAAGCTCGCGGCGCGCTTCCCGCTCGAGGGTATGGGCGAGACCGCCGAGAACGTGGCAGAGCGTTTGAAGATCTCCCGCGAGGATCAAGATCGGTTCGCCCTGCACTCGCATCAGAAGGCCGTGCGCGCCCAGCAGGCCGGGGCGTTCGCAGCCGAGCTGGTCTGCGTCGAATTGGCTCAAAAGAAGGGCCCGACCATCGTGGTGGCGCACGACGAGCAGCCTCGCGCCGACTCAACGTTGGAAAAACTGTCCAGCCTCAAGGCGGCGTTCCGCGAAGGCGGCACCGTGACCGCAGGCAACTCATCGACGCTCAACGATGGTGCGTCGGCGGTACTGCTCATGAGCGAGCGCGCGGTGAAGGCCTGGGGGAAAACGCCGCTGGCCCGTTTCGTCTCGAGCGGCACCGCAGGTCTTGACCCCCGCGTGATGGGTCTGGGTCCCATACCCGCGACCCGCAAGGCGCTCGAGCGCGCGTCGTGGAAGCTGGCCGAACTCGAGCTCATCGAACTCAACGAAGCATTCGCCGCGCAGTCACTTGGCTGCATCCGCGAGCTCGAGCTCGACGAGAGCCGGGTCAACGTCAACGGGGGTGCGATAGCGCTCGGTCACCCACTGGGGATGAGCGGCGCCCGCATCGTCGCAACCCTCACCCACGCCATGCGCGCGCGCGGTGCGAAGAAGGGCCTGGTCGCGATGTGCATCGGCGTGGGCCAGGGCATCGCAGCGACGTTCGAGGCGCCATGAAACACGCGTTCCTCGAAGGCTTGAAGGCGCCGCTGCACATCTCGCATCGCGGCGGAGCAGCGCTCTACCCCGAGAACACCATGTACGCGTTCGAGCGGGCATTGAAGGTGCACGGGAGCGACGTGCTCGAGTTCGATGTGCACGCCTCTTCCGACGGCGAGATCGTGGTCGCGCACGATCTCACGCTCGAGCGCTGCACCGATGGCTCTGGCCCCTTGAGCAGTCAGCCCTGGAGCGTGCTTTCCCAACTCGACGCCGCGTTTCACTTCACGCCGGTCGGAGAATCAGGCACGCCTCTGCGCGGCAAGGGGGTCCGCCTTCCCTCGTTTCGCGAGCTGCTCGCCGCGACGCCGGGCGTGCGTCTCAATGTCGAGGTCAAGAGCGCAGGCGCCGTGGGAGCCTTCGTCTCGCTGGTAAAGAAGGAGAACGTGCTCGACCGGTTGTGCATCGGCAGCGAACACGACTCGATCGCCGCCGAGCTCGCGCGCTTGTTGCCCGACGCCTGCCACTTCTTTCCCCGCGACGCGCTGGCGGCCTTCGTGCTCCCGACCAAAGGGGGCGAGCCGCCCGATGACGACCCCCGGTACACCGTGCTCGACATGCCTTACCGCTGGGAAGGCGTGACCTTGTTCGACGCTGAGCTGGCGAAGGTGGCCCACGCGCATGGCAAGTGGATCAACGTGTGGACGGTCGATGAAGAGGTCGAGATGCGCCGCTGCATACTCGAGGGCGTGGGTGGTGTGATGACCGACCGTCCTGACGTGCTGCGCGCGGTGCTCGACTCGCGGTAAGTCTGCTGCATGCCCGACATCATCGCCTGCACCGCAGAACATCCTCTGGCCGACGGCGAGGTTCGCCTGCTCGGCGCCATCGATTGCGTCACCGGCGCCATGACCCGCGTCGAGCTGGGCGGCAAACGACTGCTGATCGACTGCGGCATCGGCCAGGGCCGGGAAGCAAGCCACTGGGTGTTCCCCGAAGAGGCGCGTGACGTCGACGCGGTGGTGCTCACCCATGGCCATCACGATCACATCGGCTCCCTGCCCCACCTGCTCGACGGCGGTTTCGACAAGCCCATCCTCGGCACGCAGGCCACGCTCGACATCGCGCGCATCTCGCTGGAAGACAGTCTTTCGATGCAGCGGGCCACCTTCCGCGAGACGAAGGGGCTGCTCGCTGCTTTCGAAAAGTGGGC
>JAYTAT010000730.1:0-3147 GCA_043737315.1 Archangium sp. | reverse complement strand
GCTGGCTTTGTGCGTGGCGGCCATTTCTCCGTTCATCGTCACGTCGCCTCTCCGCCCGGATCGCGGAAGAGCCGGCGATGTGTTCCGTCTGACGCTCGCCACAGCTGAGCTCGCGCCAGAGAGCCTCGTGGTCGTCGCGCTCGACCGCAGCAGCAAAGAAATTGGCGTCTTCTCATTCGAGTCGACGAACGGTTCATGGAGTTGGACCGCAACCGGCGCAGAACCAGAGGGACCCATGAGGGTCTTCGCAAGCACGACCGCCAGAGCACGGCTCAGCGCGGTCAACCTCGTGGCGTTGGGCCGCTTCGAACTCGACTTCACGCCGCCCCGCGCCATCACCCGTTCGTTGCGCGTGCTGCCGGAGGCCACGAACCCCCTGGTCACCAACGGCTTTCCCTCACTGGTCTCTGCTGCAAGGTCGGGCTCGAGCGTCGAGGCGACCTTCGAGATGAGCGAGCCGGTGCAAGGCTTGCCTGAGGCTACGTTCTCCACGCGAGACGCTGGCTTCCCGCTGACGACCTCGAGCCCGGGGGCGGGGTTTCGTGCGGTGGGCGTCGTGCCGGAGCAGAGCCCTGAAGGAACCTGGGAAGCGCTGGTGCAGGTGGCTGACACCGTTGGAAACCGCGCGACCATCGGGCTGGGCACGCTCGAGGTCCGCAACACACCGCCCCCTCCACTGGCCATCGATGTGGTGGGTCGCATCGTGTACCACCGGGCGCCCTGGGGGACGCTCGAGGAAGCCCAGCCGAGGTACACCCTGACGGGCGGGCCCGCTGCGGCCCCGGGCGCCGCGGTGGTGGTGGTCAGCGCCGGGCCGTACCTCATCGGCAGCGCAGCGGTCGCAGGCGACGGCAGCTTCGAGGTGCCGCTCACGCTCGAGGCTGACGTGCCGTCCGTGCAGATACGTTCGATTGACTCGGCCGGGAATGTCTCCCCCCGAATGAGCGTGCTCGACGTCGAGTGGACCATCTCGGCGCTGGCAGCAGACGCCGGCGCGCTCCGCGAGTTCGGGGCCTTCGAGGCCTTCTCGTCAACAGCGTCGCGAAGCGCGACCGTGGTCCCAGGCACCCCGTGGGCCACGACAGGCTCCTTTCAATTGGCCGGTCCCAATCGAAGCGAGGCCACGTGGCTGGCTCAGACCCGAAGCGGGGTCGTCGGAAACGGCTCGGTCTCGAACGCGGGCCGATTCCTCGTCACGAGAAACTTCAATTTCGAGATCGAGCAATGTCGCAACGCAGCGAAGACGCCTGGCTACGATCTCGAGCGTGACCGGTGGTACTGCACGGGTCGCGGAACCTTGGTCCCCATGGGCGATGGCGGCACGGTGACTGACGATCGCATCGGCGCACGCGCAGTCTGGGTACCGCCTGAGCACCGGCTGATGGTGCTGGGAGGCACCGTCAACGAAGAGCCTCGCTCTGGAGGCTTCTGGTTCGATGGCGTCTACCAGGGTTCGATCGAGCCAGAAGTCCCCGCGCGCGTGGGTCACGCGATGCAGTGGGATCCCGCTCGCCTCCAGGTCGTCATCTTTGGCGGCCGCGGCAGTGATGGGGGCTTGCTCAACGACACCTGGGTGTGGATCGACGGGGGCTTCTCGGAGCTCACCGGCGCCGGTCCGTCGCCGCGGTTCGGCGCAGCCCTGGCGTGGGATGAGCCGGGGCGGCGCCTCGTTCTCGCGGGCGGCGTGCTGCAAGACGGCTCGTTGGCCAGTGATACCTGGGTTCATGACGGGCGCACCTGGTGGCCGGTAGACGCAGGGCCGTACCCGGGGCGGCTGAATGGTTCGTTCTCAGCCAGCGCCGACCCCTCGATCTTGCTCATGCTCGGGGGGACCGCGCTCGATGGGGGAACGCCGAGGCAGCCCGATGGGGGCCCGATCGGAGCGACCGCATTGAACGAAGGGCATTGGGCCCCTCTGCCGACCGGCCTCAAGTGGAGCTTCGGAGAGCGGCCGACCCTCGGCTACCACCCGCAGTGGGGGGTGGTGGCCATCGGGGGCGCGTTCACCGATGAAGTCTGCTTGGGGGAATACTGCGATTACTTCAGCCGCATGGAACCCACCGGAATGTGGGCGTGGCGAGACTGGGGTTGGGTCGCGCTGAGTGACGGCGGCGTTCCGTCGGTCGTCGACGGGCGCCTGGGCTTCAGTCAATCGTCGGGTGAGCTCGTCTTGCACCAGGGCTTCACCTTCGCGGGGCCGGGTTCGGCGCTTGAAGCAACACTCTTCGAGCAAGATTGGCGTCAGCAGTATCGCTGGAGTCAGGACGCTGGTTGGAGCGTCAGGAACCTCGCGGATGCGGGTGCACCGCCGGTCACCCAATCGCTGACGTGCTTCGACGAAGCGTCCGACCGGCTGCTCGTTCATGGTGGCCGCTTCGCAGACGGCGGCTTCTCAGCGGAAACCTGGGAGCAGCGCTCTGACGGGACCTGGGGACTGCTGGAGATAGGCCCACCGTTGGTCCGCCCCGGTTCTCGCTGGGTCGCAGGCCGTGACCGCAACACCTCCCTCGTCGCAAGCTCCGAAAGCGGGACCTGGTCATTCAACGGCCAATGGGTTGCGGCCTCCCGCGCCCCGTCGGTCATGCTCGCGACACACCCTGTGTCCGGTCGATTTCTAGCCCTGAGCCCGACACACGTGTCGAGTTGGTTTGCGGGTGCGTGGGTGGCCGAGCCGCTGTCGCAGATTCCCGACCTGACGGGCACGGGCCTCCAAGCCGACCCGCAGAAAGGACAGATCATCGCCGTCGGTGCGTCCGCCAACCTGGGCAACACGGTGGTACTCGACTACGCCGCGGGGCAAGCAGTGCAGGTCTTCTCGGTGCCGCTCGCTCGGGCGACGCCCGCGAGTGTGTCGCTCGTCGCTGTCACGTTCCGCACCAGGACGGGAGGGCGCGGCGAAGACGTCGACGGAGGCCCGGTCGAAGGGGCCCAGTTGCTGATCCGTCTCGACGGCAAACTCACCGCCGTCGGCCAGCCTTGTCGGGGCGGGGTCGCGACCGCCTCAGAGTGCTCGTTCACCGTGACGGACCCGAAGCTGATCAACCGATGGTTGAAACGGGGTACCGGCTATCAACCCGACGTCGAGGTGGGCTTGAGCTCCCGAGGTCGCACGGGCCGCGGCACCCCAGCCCAACTGTCGACATCAGC
>JAYTAT010000729.1:0-7778 GCA_043737315.1 Archangium sp. | reverse complement strand
GCACTTCGCGACATCAGCGCGCGTCATCAGGGCTCGCACCACCAGCACCCCGGCGGCGGCCAACGGCACCACGCGACGCACCACCACGGAAAGCCGCGGCGAGAGGGTGAGCCGATGCGCTCCGGCCTGTACCGCACCCAGCGCAGGCACCGCGCCCAGCGAGAAGGCGCCCAACACCGCAGCGCCTCCCCACGCAGAGCCCGTCGCGATCGCCGCGAGGAACAAGCCGTACAACAAGCCGCACGGCAGAAACGGAGTCGCCGCACCCATCAAGAAGCTCCGCGTCACCGGGGCGAAGTGTGAGCCTGCCCGCACCAGCGCTCGCGAGATCCACGCCACTCCGGGAAGGGGCCGTGCGTGTTTGGCCAGATCGAGCGCGGTGATCACCAACCCTGCCGCCATCACCCACGGCAGCACCGGCTGCACCGAGACCAGCAAGCCGCGAGAGACCCCCGCCCCCAACGCGCCCAGCAGCACGCCGACCCAGGTGTACGCGCTGATTCGCCCGAGGTGCCACGCAACGGCTGCGGTGCGGCGAGCAGGTGAATCGGCGGGCAACGACGCGCACGCCAGGGGCCCACACATCAAGGCGCAGTGCAGACTTCCTGTCGCTCCAGCCACCAGGGCACTCAACGCACCCGCGGTGGCCAACATCGGCTCCATGCGCGACCAGCTCTACAACGGGCATGCCGTTCGCAACGTGGGCTCCCCAAACGATGCAGTTGGCACGCGAAGCACCCGAAACCGCTCCCAATTCCCCCTGTGAGCACTGTGGAACGATCATTCTTGCCGACGCAGGAAATGCACGGTTCTGCTGCCGGGGGTGTGAAGCGGTGCACAATTTGCTGCACGCACAGGGGCTCGATCGCTTCTACGCGCTCGCCGGCAACCAGGTCATCGCCGTCAGCGAGCCGTCGCCGCGCAGCCACTCCTGGCTCGAGCCGCTGGTGGCCCAGGCCCTGATGGGTGAAGGCGAGGTCGCCACGCTGCAGCTCGACGTTCAGGGCATTCACTGTGCCGCGTGCGTGTGGCTGATGAATGAGACCTTCGGCAGGCACCGCGGGGCAGGGGAGATCACCGTCAACCCCACGCTCGGCACCGTGCGCCTGCATTGGAAGAAGGGTGAGCTCGAGCTCCCTCGCTGGGTCGAGGAGGTCGAGGCCTTCGGCTACCAGTTCGGCCCCGCGCGCAAAGCAGGTTCACGAAAGAGCGTGGATCTCCCGGTGCGTTTGGGGATCAGCGCGGCCATCGCCATCAACGTGATGCTCTTCTCGGTGAGCTTCTATTTCGGGCTCTCGCCGGATGACCCCGAAGTGTTCAAGCTCTTCACCGGGCTGTCCTTCGTACTCTCGTCCGGCACGGTGTTCATCGGTGGTTGGCCCTTCTTCCAAGCCGCGGTGCGCGGGCTGCGCTCGGGCCTGCTGCACCTCGATCTGCCCATCGCGATGGGCATCGCGCTCGTCTACGGCATGTCGGTGGTGCAGTCCTTCACCAGCGGCGGCCGGGGCGATCTCGCCTACTTCGACACGCTCAACGTCTTCATCACGCTCATGCTGCTCGGCCGCTTTCTCCAGGAGCGCATGCTGGAAAGGAACCGCCGCTACCTGCTCGACGACGACGGAGCCGAAAGTCTGCTGGTGCGCCGGGTGCTGGGTGCGCGGCTGGAATCGGTCAAGGCGCCGAAGGTGGTCACTGGCGACGTGCTGCTGGTCGCTCCGGGCGATCTGGTGCCCATCGACGCGGTGCTGCTGGAGACCGCGGCGCAGATCAGCACGGACTGGATGACGGGTGAGGCCGCGCCCCGGCGAGTGGATCCCGGGTCCACCGTTCCTGCCGGCAGCTTCAATGCGGGCCGCACCGCCTTTCACGTGCGAGCCACGCAGGATTTTTCGCAGTCGAAGCTGGTCGCGCTGCTGCGTCAGCCGGCGACCCGCGTGGGCGGTGAAGCGAAACACCACCGGCTCTGGAATCGTCTGGCCAAACGCTGGGTGGTGACCGTGCTGGGCGTCTCGACGCTCGGCTTTCTGCTCTGGTTGCCCCGCGGCATGGACGCTGCGGTCAACGTGATGGTCTCGCTGCTGGTGATCACCTGCCCGTGCGCCATCGGCATCGCCATTCCCCTCGCGTACGAGCTGGTGCAGTCGCGGCTGCGGAAGATCGGCTTCTTCGTTCGTTCGACGGATCTGCTCGACCGCCTCACTGAGGTCAAGCAGCTGGTGTTCGACAAGACGGGCACGCTGACGCTGGGACGTCTCGAGTTGATCGAGCCCCTCACGCTCGACCCCAGCTCGCGCGACGTCGCCTACAATCTGGCGGTGCGCTCGAGCCATCCGGTCAGCTCGGCGCTGGCCCGCGCGCTGGAGACCGCAGGCGCCCAGTACGATGCTTCGGCGCAAGTCGAAGAAGTGCCCGGCCGCGGCATGGAGTGGAGACGCAAAGATGGCGCATGGCGGCTCGGGCGGTCTGATTGGGCCACTGGAAGTGAAGGCCGTGTCACCGCGCTCGGTCACGACGGCCGGAACGTGGCGAGGCTGGAAACACGCGAAGTGCTCCGCTCCGATGCGCGCGCAGAGCTCGGCAAGCTGGGGGCTCAGTATGAAATCTGGCTGCTCTCCGGTGACGCGCCTTCACGCGTGGAGACCTTGGCGAAGTCACTTGGTCTGGCGCCCGGTCACGCGCTGGGTGGCCTCTCTCCAGAAGCAAAAGCAGAGCAGGTCAAGAAGCTCAGCCACGCCGACGCGCTTTACCTGGGCGACGGCGTGAATGACGCGCTCGCTTTCGAGGCGGCCCTCGCTGCGGGTACACCCGCCATCGACCGCCCCGTGATGCCTTCGAAGAGCGACTTCTTCCTGGTGGGCGAGGGGCTGGCGCCGATTCAAACAGCGCTCGAAGAAGCGAACCGGCTGCGTCGGGTGATCCGCCGCGTGCTCTCGATTTCACTTTCCTACAACGTGCTGGCGATCACCTGCGCGCTGCTGGGCGTGATGTCGCCGCTGGCGGCAGCCATCAGCATGCCGGCCAGTACGCTCACGTTGTTGATCTTCACGGTGACTTCGCTGCGCCCGGCCCAATCACGGTGACGCCACCGGCACCCAGCGCCTTCATGCGCACGGCCATCCCGATGCACTGCACCGTTGAGATCGACGCGTCGGGCTTGCCCAGCGCCGCGGCGATGCCTTTGCTCGTGTTGTCTTTTGCTTCACCCAGCTTGCGCGCTTCGGCCCGCATCGCCTCGCAGGGGGCCGTGGCGCCGAAGGCCACCACCCAGCCCACCACGCCCAGCAACATCACCAACCCGAAGCCGAGCAGGCCCTGCTTCATGGCGTGGCCACTCCACCATCGGGGGAAGCCTTGAGCGCGGCGGCGAACGCCAACACGCCTTCCACGTACGCCGCCTCGTGGTTGTAATCGTAGACCGCGTCGCGAGCGCTCTTCTTGAAGCCTGCTGACGAGAGGTACTTGCCCACCGAGGCGATGGCGTCGTCCATGTCGAAGAGGTCTATTTTCCCGTCTCCATTCCCGTCTTCGGCCCAGCGCAGGCTCGCCGGCATGAACTGCGGAAAGCCGAGCGCCCCCGCCCAGCTGCCCTTCACCGACAACGGGTCGATGCCGCGCGTTTTGCACTGCCGTACCAGCGCGTTCAGGTTCTTCCGGGCGCGATTGCGAATCGACTCCACGCGGTTGGCCTGTTTGCGCTCGGCTTCTGCTTTCGCTGCGGCGATCTTCGCGAGCTCCTCTTCGGTCGGCTTCTTCGCCTTCTTCTTCGGGTCGGAGGTCACGCCCGAGAGCACCGCCTTTTCTTCTTCGCGCGAGAGCGCCACGGCGTTTGCTTCGTCGATGAAGAAGGCCTGACTTGCGAGCGCGTTGAACGCGAAAAAGTCACCGGTGATGGTGCCCAGCTTCGACTCCCACATCAGGATGCCGATGATCACCTGGCGATCGACGCCCGTCTTCTTCTCGGTGGCGCTGAGCACCACCTCTTTTTCATGCATGAACGTGCGTCCTGCCTCCACGCGCTCGGGCAGCAGAAAGCGCTTCATCAAGTCGACGTGCTCTTGCCGGTGCCGGGTCACCATCGATGGCGCGACGATCGACACCGTCTTGTCGCCGTAGATCATCGCCGTGCGCGGATCATCGAGCAGCGCTTCGGCCTCTTCGCGGGTCAGCGCGGTTTCGCCAGTGCCGGCCGCCTTGCGCGTGAAGTCGGCGATCAACGCCTCACGCACGCCGCCCTCTTTGAACTTCGCATTCAGCCTCCAGGTGGAGGGCACACGCGCGTCATGGGCAACCCCAGCTTCCGGGAGACCGGCATCGGCAGCAGCAGAAAGCAGGCAGAGCACCATCACGTGAATCATGGATGCAGCGTAGTGGTTGGCAGGGAGAATGCACTGCGCCGCTGCACGATGTGCACGTCGCTCTCCCGCCCGACCAGACAATCCGCAGTTCTTGCGTTCCGCGTCTCTGAGGCGCAGCAAACGCGCGGGCAGGCGCGATGAGCGTCATCGTCCTTCAGGTCTTCGTGAGCCTCATGCTGGTGGTCGGGTCGCTGGTCCTCTTCGTGTGGACCGTGCGCGCAGGAACCCTCGATCACGCTGACCGGCTCTCCCTGGCGCCTCTCGACGAAACGAAGCCCGCAGCACCTCCCCCGCAGCCGCAACCGAAAGACTGAAGTCATGACCACCCGCATCGAACGGGTCGCGTACGACGACGCGACTGTCCGCAAGTTCATGTTTGCCTCGATTCTGTTTGGCGCCGTCGGCCTGCTGGTGGGCTTGTGGATCGCCCTGCAGCTGGCCTGGCCCGCGCTCAACTTCGGCTTGCCGTACACCACGTTCAGCCGCCTGCGCCCGCTGCACACCAACGCGGTCATCTTCGCGTTCGTCGGCAACATGATGTTCGCCGGCGTCTATTACTCGACCCAGCGCCTGCTCAAGACGCGCATGGCGAACGACGCGCTCTCGAAGATTCACTTCTGGGGCTGGCAGCTGATCATCGTGGCCGCGGCGATCACGCTGCCGCTGGGCATCACCACCTCGAAAGAATACGCCGAGCTCGAGTGGCCCATCGACATCGCCATCGCCGTCATCTGGGTGGTGTTCGCGGTGAACTTTTTCTGGACGCTCGCCCGGCGAAACGAGAAGCACCTCTACGTCGCCATCTGGTTCTACATCGCGACCATCGTGACGGTGGCGGTGCTGCACATCGTCAACTCGTTCGCGCTGCCGCTGTCTTTGACCAAGAGCTACTCGGTCTTCTCAGGCGTGCAGGATGCGCTGGTGCAGTGGTGGTACGGCCACAACGCCGTCGCCTTCTTCCTGACCACGCCCATCCTCGGCATCATGTATTACTTCCTCCCGAAGGCGGCGGGGCGGCCGGTGTACTCGTACCGGCTTTCCATCGTGCACTTCTGGGCGCTGGTGTTCATGTACATCTGGGCCGGCCCGCATCACCTGCTCTACACGGCGCTGCCTGACTGGGCGCAGTCGATCGGCATGTTGTTCTCGCTGATGCTCTGGGCGCCCTCGTGGGGCGGCATGCTCAACGGCCTGCTCACCTTGCGCGGCGCGTGGGACAAGGTTCGCGAAGATCCAGTGCTCAAGTTCTTCGTGGCCGCCGTCACCTTCTACGGCATGGCCACCTTCGAAGGCCCGCTGCTGTCGATAAAGTCGGTCTCTGCGCTCGCGCACTACACCGACTGGATCATCGGGCACGTGCACGGCGGCGCGCTCGGCTGGAACGGGCTGATGGCCGCGGGCCTCTTCTATTGGCTCGCGCCCCGGTTGTGGGACAAGCCGCTTCACTCGAAGAAGGCGGCCGACGCGCACTTCTGGCTCGCGACGGTGGGCATCGCCGTCTACATGATCTCGATGTGGGCCTCGGGCATCACCCAGGGCCTCATGTGGCAAGCGGTCAACCCCGACGGCACGCTGACCTATCCGAGCTTTACCGAGACGCTGGTGGCGATCCGCCCGATGTACCTCGCCCGTGCGCTCGGCGGCTCGATGTACCTGGTCGGTTTCGGGCTGATGATCTGGAACCTGCTCAAGACCGTCAGCGGCGCCAAGCCCGTCAACACCGTGGTCGAGGTGACGATCGAGAGCGCGCCTGAGCCCGTGCCTGGCGGCGGTTTCATCGCGGTGATCTCGGGACGACCGCTGTGGTTCTCGCTCATCGCGTTGATCCTCACCTTTGCCTTCTTCCTCACCGACTCTGCCGTGGTGGCGGTGGCCCTCGCGGTCGGCGTGCTGGTGGTGGGCGAACTCGCCTTCGTGTTCACAAGGCGGGCGACCGCGGCCAACGGTTCGTGGTTCGCGCTCATCGAACGCAAGCCGCTCGCGTTCACCGTGCTCACGCTCGTCGCGGTGCTGACCGGCGGCGTGGCAGAGATTCTGCCCATGGTGCTGGTGAAGCAGGCCGTGCCCGTCACCGGCAACTCGCAAAAGCCGTACACCGCGCTCGAGCAGCAGGGCCGCGACCTCTACACGCGTGAGGGTTGTTACACGTGCCACTCGCAGATGATCCGCCCCATGGTCTCGGAGTACCTGCGCTACGGCGAAGCGAGCCGCGCCGAAGAGTTCATCTACGATCATCCCTTTCAGTGGGGCTCGAAGCGCACCGGGCCCGACCTCGCGCGCATCGGCGGCAAGTACCCGAACCTCTGGCACTACACGCATTTGATGGATCCGCGCTCGACCAGCCCGGGCTCCAACATGCCCAACTACCAGTGGCTCTCGGTGGGTCACATCGACGCAAAGCTGGCGCCCAGGAAGCTCGCGCTCATGCAGAAGCTCGGCGTGCCGTACACCAACCAGGAAATCGATCTCGCCGAGGTGAACCAGCGCCGCCAGGCGAACACCATCGTCGAAGACCTCAAGAAGAGCAACGTCACGCTCGACTGGAACAGCGAGATGGTCGCCCTCATCGCCTACGTGCAGCGCCTCGGCCGCGACCAGGGCGTGCAGCTCAGCGACGAGACCCCCAAGACCGCCTCGCTGGAAGAAGGAGCAAGGTAGCCCATGTTCAAACAATTCTTCGCAGGCATGGAGTGGACCGCGCTGCCCATCTTCGCGCTGTGGCTGTTCATGTCGATGTTCACCCTGATGGTGCTGCGCACGTTCGTCTTCAAGACCAGGCGTGACTTCGCACCGCACAGCCAGCTTCCGCTTTCTGATGGAAAGGAGATCTCTTGAGTTCCGAAGAGCCGAAGGTCGTGCACCGCTACGACGACATCGAAGAAGAAGACAACCAGATGCCCAACTGGTGGTTGTTCATCCTCTTCGGCACCATCGTCTTCATGTTCGGCTACTGGTTGGTCTTTCACACCACCAAGCAACTGCAGGATCCGCGCACCGAGTACGACGCGGCCATCGCAGAGATCAAGAAAGCAAGGCTCGCCCAGGCGCCGCTGAGCGACTTCGCGATCCTGGCGGTGGCCAACGATCCGGCCCAGCTCGAAGAGGGCAAGCAGGTCTTCGCCACCACCTGCGCTGCGTGTCACGCGCAAGAAGGGCAGGGGCTGGTGGGGCCCAACCTCACCGACCGTTTCTGGATCCACGGCAACACGCCCAGCGAGATCGCCAAATCGGTCGCCGATGGTTTCGCTGACAAGGGCATGCCGCCCTGGGGCTCCCTGCTGGGTCAAGACAAGGTGCGCAAGGTCGCCGCGTTCGTCCACTCGATCAAAGGCAAGGGCCTCGCAGGCAAGGAGCCCCAGGGCGAGCCCCTCGACTGATGACGCCCCCGCCCAACATCCTCGGCTCGATGAACCAGGACGGCTC
>JAYTAT010000728.1:0-7789 GCA_043737315.1 Archangium sp. | reverse complement strand
GCAGGGTCGAGATGGTGGCCCGGCCGCGCTCGTCGAGCACGTCGATGTCTTCTTCGTTGCGCAACGAGAGGGTCAAATTTCCCAGCTCCTGGCTGAGCACGAGGATCTCGGCCTCTTCCGGAATGACGAGCAGAGACACGTGGCTGTACGAACGCTCGCTCTCGGGAATCAGGTTGATGTTGGTGGTGCCGGTGATCTTGCCAGTGGCCAGGATGATCACGTTCTGCAGCAGCGTGACGGCGACCTGCTCGTTGGTCGCGGGGTCCTTGAAGGTGCCGATGATGTCGACGTGATCGTTGGGCCGCACCCAGCCGCCGACGGCCGTGGTCGACTTCGCCTCGATGGTGATCGCGCGGGCCTTCTTCTGCACCTTGGTCGAGAGACGTTCGGCCGCCTTGGTGGTCTCGAACTGGCTCCACAGCAGCGGGTCACCGGCCTGCAACGCCACCAGCACCTTCTGGTTGACGATGTAGCTGGCAGAGTCGGGCTTGACGACCGACGAGGTCACGAACTGCTCGGGTATGGAGCGCTGGCTGATCATCTCCATGGTGACCACCGTGCCCTCAGAGATGTCGACCGCCGAGACGACGACCGGAACGAGGTTCCAACCTTTCTTCGCGTCATTCTTCCGCTTCTCGATTGCGGAGAATGCCACCAAGAACCCCACGACGAAGAGGACGAGGGCAACGATGAGTGGGGCTTTTCCCTTGAGCATGCGTTCAGGTCTCCTGGATGCGACAAATTGCCGGGCGCGATGAAAAAGCCGCGAGAAGTCAGAGAGATACTAGCAGCACCGGGCTCGCCCCTGTCAAAGGGTCCAGCTCACGGGAAGGGTAGGCCAAGCGAGTACAGGTATGTGTCGTAGTGCACCTGGTACGAGTACAAAAACAGTTCGATCAAGCTCATCGGAGGGCGGGTGCTCGAGGTCGACACCCGTGGTCCCGGAATGATCCGCACCGTCGAGCTGAGCACGAGCGCGACAATCACCAACCAATTGATCATCGAGTACTCGAGCATCGCCTGACCGCGGCGGCGCAGCGTCACTCTTTGTTTCCTGGGCGTGCCCACGGTCACAGTGTGACACGAAACGCGCGGCGGCTGGCCAGCGCGCGGGCCCCTGTCACCCGGTGGGCTCAGTACGACTGCGAAGGAACGGCTTGGGCAGGCTGCGGCTTGGAGGCCTCTTCCAAGTCGAGCTTCTGCTCCGACGCCGACCGCTTCTGCGCCGGGGCGGGCGCGCGCTGCATGCGCTTGCGGCGATCCTCCACGGCCCTGGCGGCGGCGGTGTTGGGAAACTCGCTGAGGAGTTGGTCGCAAAAGGGGTCCGCGCGTTCAGCTTCACCGAGCGCTTCGTAGGCATCGCAGATGCGCTTGAGGGCCTCGACGCGCTCAGAGCCGGCGGCGCCGCTCTGGAGCACCTGGGCGAGCAGGCGAATCTCGGCGACCCGATCACCGCGGCTCGAAGCCACCCGCGCCGATTCGAGCGAACGGGAGCGGGTCTCAGCGGCCCGGCGCTGGGCAAACTTCGCGTCGTTGTCGACCCGCAGCGAGTCGGACTTCTCGAGCGCCGCATCATCTGACCCGGCCGCCAACGAGCCGGTGTCGCCCAGCTGCGGGCGGATGCCGTACCCGCCCTTGGGCGCCGACTTCTTCATCGGAGGGGCCGACGAGGCGGACGACGGCATGGGGGCGGGAGCAGCCGCCGGTGCGGGAACAACGGGCCGCTCGTCTTTCGACTTCGCCCGCTTCTGCTTCTCGTCGGGCGCCTTCACCACCACCGGAAAGGGTTCAGGCTGCGACCGCCCGCCCGTAGTGCCGGAAGGCGCACCGTCATTGACCGGCCCGGACCCGAGGCCGTAACCCACCTTGTCCTGCCCGGCCGGCGGAGGAGGCGGCGCTTCTTTCGCCCCCTGGGTGAGCCCGCCACGCTGCGCCGCGTTCGAGTAGTCGTCGCGGTACACCTGCTGGTCGTTGTTGCCGATGGGCTCGGTCTTCGCCGCACGGCGCGTGACCGACTGCGGGGCATTCCTCTTCGGCTCGGGGCTCCAGACCTCGGCGCGTTTGCCGCCCGCTCCGCGCAGGTCATCGGGGTCGGCGTTCTTGTTGCTGTCTTTGGCCGCGAGGACCCTGTTTGCACGCTCTTCTTCGACCGGCTCGGGCGAAGGACTTTCAGGAGCGGCGGCAGCGACCGGCGCTTCAGTCGCGTCCCCCAGGCCGAGCTGGACCTTGGCTTCGGCTTCGGCGCGCTCTTCGATCTTCCCCTGGGCGATGGCCGAGGCGGGGCTGGTGTCGAACTCTTCGTTGGCGCGGAAGCCGATCACCCCGACGGTGGCCAGCGCTGCGAGCGACGCGAGGGGCATCAACAGCCGCTTCCAGAAAAAAGTGGCGGGCTTCGTGCGGTTCCGCCCGGCGGCTTGTTCGGCGTAGGCCACCAGCGAATCGAGGCCGGCGTCGGGCGCCGTTTCCATGGGCAGCCGAGCCATGGTGGCGCGCACTGCGCGGATCTCGCAGAGCGACTGCGAGCACCGGTTGCAGCCACGCACGTGCGCGTCGACCGCCTCGGCCTCGTGCTGTGGAAGT
Organism: Archangium sp.; assembly: GCA_043737315.1. Classification (GTDB taxonomy): domain Bacteria; phylum Myxococcota; class Myxococcia; order Myxococcales; family Myxococcaceae; genus Archangium_A. The sequence goes on along the minus strand of JAYTAT010000728.1, from coordinate 5,209 downwards.
TCGCCGTAAGCGAACTCGAGGAGCTTGTCCTCGTACTGGTGCGCCGCGCTCTTCATGACCTCAGGCCACTGTCCTTCCGTCGACGTCTGCGGTTTCCCCATCAACGCCCAGCTCAGAGAGCCGCTTTCGCAGCCCTTCGAGCGCGTACCTCATTCGACTCTTCACGGTGTTTTCGTTAACGCCCGTGATCTCTGCGATCTCCTTGAAGCCGATGCCCTGGTACTCGCGCAGCAGGAAGACCTCTCGCTGCTCCGTGGGAAGGCTCTCCAATGCCTTCTCGATCATCGGGCGGATTCGCACGTTGTGCGCCGCCCGGTCTGGAGTGGGTGCGTTCTCGTCTGCCACGAGCTCGCCCACCGATCGGCTGTCAGACTCGTCATGCGACGCCGGAGCGTCGAGCGAATCGGTCTTCCGAAAGCTCTCTTTGCGCGCGCTGTCCACGCAGAGATTCCTCGCGATCGTATAGACCCAGGTGGTGAATTTGGCCTTGGGTTGCCACTCGCTGCTGTTGCGCACCACCTTGAGCCAGGTTTCCTGAAGCACGTCTTCGGCCCTCTGCCGATGACCGACAAACCGGAGGATGAAGTTGTAGACCGGCCCCCGGTGGCGCTGGACGAGCGTTGAAAACGCCCGAGCGTCACCGGACTTGAAAGCGAGCATGAGTTGCTCGTCCGAAGTCGCAGGTCCCAACCGTGTCCTCGTTCTGTCGTTCCCATTCAACGCATGGGGCGCGTCAGTGATCTACTGCCGGCGTCTTTGCCGGTAAGCGATGAAAATGACAGGCAAAGCGATGGCTGTCACCACGATCCCTTGCGCCAAGAGCGCAACGGGCAGGGGTCGCTGAAGGTGGATGAACAGGCTGCGACCCAATCCCAGTCCCAGCAAAACACCCGTGAAGGTGCGCCAGAGGTTGCTGAAGCGGTGCGGCGCAAAGCGCCCCTGCGCCCAGTCGAGGGTCGCCGGAAGCACCAGCACCAGGCACAGGGGGAGATCGAAGGAGTGTTCCAGCGGGGCCCGCAGCACGATCTGCACGGCGACGGCGGCGAACATCACCGGGTAGGTGCCCAGGCACCGGGCGCAGAGATGACTGGAGCCGAGGCGGTAGCAGCGGTCGAGCTCATCGGGTGGGTGGTGGCTGAGCCAGAACATCAGCGGCCTGCGAAGACCACGCAGGCGCTGCGCTGCGTTTGACCCGTCAGCTGGGGATCTTCCGTGCGGCACCGATCGATCACGTGTCTGCAGCGGGGGTGAAAGCTGCAACCTGAAGAGGAAGAAGCCGCCTCGACACTTTCGACGATCTTCTGCCGGCTCTCCACCAGCAGCCGCGTGTACGGATGGAGCGGCCGTTCGAGCACGTCAGCGACCGCCCCGCTCTCGACGATGCGACCGGCGAACATCACCGCGACGCGCGAACACAGGTGCGCCACCACGTCGAGATCGTGACTGATGACCAGCAGCGCCCGGTGCTGGGTCAATGCGTTGAGCAGGTTGAGCACCTGGGCCTGCACGCTCACATCGAGCGCGGAGACGGGCTCGTCGAGCAACAGCAACTCTGGCTCGAGGGCGAGCGCTCGGGCCAGGTTCACCCGCTGCCGCTGCCCCACCGACAGTTCACGAGGCAAGCGAGAGAGCAGCTGGGCGCTCAACTGCACTCGAGCGAGCAAGGCACCGAGCGTCGCGTCGTCGACCCGTCGATGGTGAATGACGAACGGCTCGGCGAGCACCTCGCGAATGCGCATGCGTGGATTGAGCGCCGCGCCCACGTCTTGAAACACCGGTTGGAAGCGCCGCCGCACGGCGGGCTTCGCGCCGTGCATCGGCTGGCCATCAAAGGTCACGCTGCCACCCGCGAGCGGCTCGAGGCCCAGGAGCGCCCGTGCCAGCGACGACTTGCCACTGCCAGATTCCCCGATGAGGCCGACCCGATCACCCGAGGCGACGCTCAGGCTCACCCCGCGCACAGCGTCGATGCGCCGGCCTCCCACGCGGTAGCTGACCTGAACGTCTTTGGCCTCGAGCAGCGCGCTCACGGGTTGACCAGGTGGCACGCCGCGCCGGTGAGGAGCGCGGGCCGCTCGACCCGGCAACGTTCGAAGACGCGCGGGCATCGGGGGTGAAACCGGCAGCCGGGGATCACCTCGCTTGCGAGCGGCACCGAGCCCGGCAGCGCAGGCAAGGGCACACCGGGTTTCGCACCCGCGGGGTTCGAGAGCAGGAGGGCGGCCGTGTACGGGTGTCGAGGCGCCTCGAGCACCTGTTCGGTGGGGCCCTGTTCGACCACCCTGCCCGCGTACATCACGGTCACGTCGTCGCTCGCCCCGCGCACGGCATGGAGGTCGTGCGTGATGAGCCACACCGCGAGCCCTCGTTCGCGGGCGAGCTCTCGCAGCAAGGAAAGAATCACCCCGCGCATCGACGCATCGAGCGCGGTGGTGGGCTCGTCGGCGATCAACACCTCAGGAGAAGCGGCGAGCGCACACGCGATGGAAACCCGCTGACGCTGCCCGCCCGAGAGCTGGTGCGGGTACATGCGCAGGCGATCTTCACCCGCCGGTATGCCGACCTCCTGGAGCAACGATACGGCGAGCGCGTGCAGCCCACCGCCCGCGCCGTGCACGACGAGCGTCTCGATCAACTGGTCGCCCACCGAGAGCACGGGGTTGAGCGCGCTGAGCGGCTCCTGCAGCACCATGGCGAGGCCCTGCCGGCGCAGGGGCGCGTCGGCGGTCAACAAATTCACGCCGCTTCTCGAGGCGCTGCCGCGCGTGGTGGCGCCTTCGGGCAGCAGCCCCAACACGGCCAGCGCCGAGAGCGTCTTACCGCTCCCTGATTCACCGACCACCGCGTGCACCCTGCCCGCCTGCAGCTCGAGTGAGAAGTCATCGACCAGCGCGTGCCCATCGAGCACCACGCCGAGGTCTTTCACCGACAACGTCACTGGGTCGCCATGAAGCGTCGTCGTCCGCTTCACTTCTTCTGGCCCAGCGCCGCGAGGATCTCCCCCTCGGTCACCAGACCCCGGGCGAGCAGCGCGCGGGTGAGCCCGACCACGAGCTTCGAAGGCATGAGGTGATCGAGCGCGCCTGTCCACGGGGACGGGTGACCCGGCTTCGGCTCGGTGGGCGCGTCGGTGCGCAACCAATCGGGCAGCGCCTCGCCCGAGGGTGACACGTCGGGTACCGGCGGGGCGAGCTTCTCCTGCTCTGGCGTCGTCGATTGAGGGGGCGGTATTGAAAGGGCGCTCAACGAAGAGCGGCTCGAGGCGAACGGCGCATCGGACATCGCAGGCACCACGATGCCCAGCCCAGAGTCGCGGAAGAAGGGCGTGTCGACCACCGGCCCGGTGCCTTCTCTGAGGAGCAGATCGCCCATGGGCCCGCTGCCCTCCTTGAAGAGCATGTCGAGCAGCGGCCCTGTGCCTTCACGAATGCCCATCAGCACCGGCCCGGAGCCCTCGGAGAGCTCAGCGACCTCGGGTGGTGAGGCAGGTGGATCGGGGATGGGAGAATCGAGCGCCGGTTTTTCCACCGCCACCGCGCCCAACTGCATGGTCACGTTTCGCACCGGCGCGTTGAAAATGTCTTCGGGCGGCCGCGCAGCGATGCCGGTGCGGGCTGACTCGAGGTTGAGATCTCCGAACAGATCTTCGGCGCGCGGCCCCGCTGAGCTGGGCGCAGCGGGTGACGACCTTGGCACCGCGTGCACGGGCGCGATGATCGGCACCGGCGAAGGGCTGGAATCAGAGCCGGTGAGCTGCAGCTCTTCGACGGGCTCGAGATCGAGGGAGCCGAAGAGATCGTCTGCGGTGGAAAAAGGAGAAATCGCAGGGGGCACGCTCGCTTCGTCTTCACTGACGATGGGCGAGAAAATCCCCGAGAGCGTGGCGTGCAAGGCGTCGATCTCGTCACCGCCTGCGACGTGCACGTGCACCTGGGTCCACTGCTGCTCGAGCACCGCGAGCACCTCGATGTTGGCGAGGTCGGCCATGGCGATCGACAGCTCGGTGCCTTCCGACTTCAGCGGCACCAGACGAAACTGGCGCTGGAGATCGAGCGGCACCAGGTCGAGCACGGCTTGCGGCAGCTGCGGCAGATCGACGTAGGGCAGCTGGTACTGTTCGGCCAACGCACGGGCGAGCTGCACCGAGCTGATCTTGCCGGTGGCGACGAGAAGATCGCCCAGGCGGTTGGGCTCCCCGGCGCTCTGATCAGCGAGCGCAGCGTCGACGTCAGGGCCGCTCACGGCCCCGGAGTTCACGAGGATCTCGCCCAGCTTCTTCTTCATCACTGCCCAGGACCCTCGGATACGACTGAAGCGTCAGCGTTTGACCTTGGCGAGGTATTCCTCGCGCGTGAAGACACCTTTCTCAACCATCAGCTCGACCATGCTCTTGAGCGCGGTGACCTCTTTTCGCTGCGCTTCTTCGATGGTGCGAAGCGTCTCAGACGGCGTCTTGGGGCGAGGGGCCAAAGGGGCTTCCTGCGCGGGGGGCCGGGCCAATGGCGCCGCGGTCGGCGGCATGCGAATCGCGGCGGCAGGGCTGGTGGAGCGCCGCCCGGGGGCCTTGACCTCATCGACGTTCTTGATGAGCGTGTGGCCCTGAGAGTCGACCAGCTTGAAGCCATCATCGGTCTCTGCGCCCATCTCGGCTTCACCGTCGTAGAACCGCGCGAACGACTTCGCGATCGCCTGGCGCCCCGCGAGCTGCGCGGTGATGCGGCAGCGGCTGACCGAACGAAGCGTGTCGAGCTGCTTCAAGTTTTGCGGCTCGGCCATTGCCACCAGCAGCGTCTTGCCGTCGTCGCGAAGCTGCAGCGGCAGCGCCACGAGATCGCGCGCCACCTGAGCCGGCACCTTCGCGCGCACGTGCGGCGGAATGCTCTCGATCGCCTCGAGATTCACCGCGGGCACGTTCATCTGCTTGCTCAGCGCCTTCACGAGCATGTCTTCCGTGAGGAAGTTCATCCGCACGAGGAGCTCTCCGAGCTTGCCGCCCCACTTCTGTTGCTCTGCCAGCGCGGCCTTCAACTGGCTCTCGCTAATCACTTTCGCTTTGACGAGAAGATCACCGAGTCGGATGGATGCCATGAGCGCCCGGCGATTCTAACCATGTACGCCCGCGCGTCGACTGTCTATCTGACCGAGTTGCTCGAACTGCGAATGGCTTCTCCCAGGGCGTTGACGCTGAGCACGGTCATCGCAATGGCCA
>JAYTAT010000727.1:0-3159 GCA_043737315.1 Archangium sp. | reverse complement strand
GGCCCCAGGCCCTGGCTTGTTTCTGGAGCACCTGCTGCAGCGCGTCTGGTTCGGCGACGACGTTGAGGGTGAGCGGGCCGACTCCGATGCGAAAGAGCGGGCCTTCACGCAGGCCGGTTGCGAGCAGAAACCCCGGTGCATCGGCCGACATCGCGCGAGCGTTCGCGAGGGTGCGCGTTTCTTTGAGCAGCGGAATCGCCATGCGCCCCGTCTAACCCGATCGAGCGGACATGACGGGGTCAGCCATCATGCCGTCGAAAATCGCGGTCAACGCCGCTCCGGTGAGCACCACGCCTGATGCCGCCTTTCTTCGGGGGGCTTGAGGGAGGCCTGGTCGCTACACCTGCCTCATGCCCGACCCCACGACTCAACCTGAAGTGGTGCCACCGCAGACGCCGAACCCTCAACTGCCCCAAAAGCCCGAGATTCCCGGCCCCGTGACGCCGACGCCTGAGCTTCCGGGGCCTCGCGTTGATCAACCAGAAATTCCCAATCCCGTCGGTCCGGGCGGGCCTGAGATTCCGAACCCCGTTTCGCCTCGTTGATTCTGGTTCAGCCTTTTTTCCCCGCGGCGCAGAGGGAGCTGCTGAAGACAATTGGGGTAGGGTCCGCGGCGTGCTGAACGCTCTTGTCGTCGCCGCGTTGTTGCTGTCCCGTCTCGATTCGCCCGTCACCGATCGCGCTGAGGTCTTGAGCAAGGAAGTGCTCAGGCTCGGCAACGATCCTCGGGCTGCTGCCCCGCTCATCAAGCTGCATTCACTCATCGATGACCTCGATGACTTGAACCTGCTCGCTGAGCCGTACTCCGCGCTGCTCTACAGGCGCGGCACCGACTCGCACGTGCGTGACCTCGCTCGCCTCTTCATGGCCGACGTCGAACGTGCTCGCGGCCGAACGCAAAAGGCACAGGAGCTCATCAATGAGCTCGGCTTCATTCAAGACTTTCACGTCGTCGGCGCTTTCGACAACGAAGGCAAAGGCGGCTGCGACACGGACTTCGGGCCCGAATCTGCGACTGACTTGAAGGCCAGCTACCCCGCCCGGGCCCGCGACGTCGGCTGGCGAAAGCCTCACGCGAAGACCATCGATGGCTTCGTCGATCTCTCGCTGGCTCTCAAGCCCAACACCGAAGCCGTCGCCTACGCGCTGACCTGGCTCAACTCAGACCAGGAGACCCGCGCGGTGCTCTCGCTGGGTGTGTCGGGTGGAACGCGCGTGTTCCTCAACAACCAGAAGATCCTCACCTCCGACCGCTACAACCTCCCCCGCGTCGATCAGCACCAGGTGCAGGTCACGCTGCGCAAGGGAATGAACCGGCTGCTCATCAAGGTCTGCCAGCTCAGCGGCCCTTTCGGTTTCTACGCGCGCGTCTTGAGGGCTGACGGCCAGCGCGGCCCCCTCACCGTCAACCTGCCTGAGGCCGTGCCTCCGCTCGAGAAGGGCAGCTCGCCGCAGCCGGTGCTCGTCCCCACGTTGACGGAAGTGATGGAGAAGCGCGTGAAGGCGGCCCCCGCCGACGCCGCGTTGCGGGGTGACTACGCCACCATCCTCGCGTGGACCCGTGGCTATCCTGACAGTGAACACATTCCCGACATGGAGGCCGAACGCGCCGCCCTCAACGCGCTGACCGACCTCGAGCTTCAGCTCAACGCCGCCGCACTGCAGAACAACGACAGCAACGATCGCCGCCGCTTCCTGGAAGCCGCCCTCGCGCTCGACCCCAAACACCCCTACGCCCGCCTCGCCCTGGGCCAGCACGAGCTGACCCGCGAACATCCCGAAGTCGCGCTCCGTCACGCAGAGACGCTGCTGATCTCGGCCCCGAACTTCGCCCCCGCCTGGGTGCTGAAGATCCGCGCGCTGGAGAGCCTCGGGCAGAAGACCGAATCCTGGCGTGTCACTGAAGAGGCCTTCCGTCAGCTCCACGTGATTCCCACCATCGCGCGCGAAGGTGTGGGTGCCAGCCGCCGTGCAGAGCGCGCCCAGGAAGCGGTGGAACGCGCCCGCAGCGTGCTCGCGCTCCGCTTCGATGACCTCAACACCCGCCGCGGTCTTGCGGCCATGCTGGCCGACCTCGGGAAAATCGACGAAGCGGCAGATCAATACCGCAAGGTCCTCCACCTCGATCCGTTCGATCAAGGTTCCATGCTGCGCCTCGCTGAGCTGCTCTCAGCCAACGGTAAACTCGAAGAAGCCAGCACCACCTGGGAACTCGCTCGCCGCGCCGCGCCCGATGAGCCCGATGTCTATGAACGAAATGGTCGCGCGCTGCTGCACGCCAATCAGAAAGAGGCAGCGCTCGCTTCGTATCAACAGGCCCTCACGCTGCGCCCGCAGAACCCCGCGCTCAAAGAGATGATGCGCACGCTGCGTGGGGAAGATTCCAGCACGGCCACGCCCGAAGCCTTTGCGCTCGCACCGCTGCTCAAAGAGGTCGGCAAGCCCGGCGCCGAAGATGCCATCACGCTCGCCGAGGTCACTCATGTGCGCGTGCAGCCGTCGGGTCTGTCGAGCCGGTTCCAGCAGCTCGTGGTCAAGGTGCTCACGCAGCGGGGCGTCGAGGCGTACCGATCCATGCCCATCACCTGGTCACCTGATCGCCAGGAGGTCCGCGTGCTCAAGGCCCGCGTCACCAAGCCCGATGGCAGCGTGGTCGACTCGTTCGGTGAAGAGGAGCGCAACATCAACGAGCCGTGGACCGGCATGTACTACGACGCCCGCGCGCGCATGCTCAGCTTCCCCGCGCTCGCACCCGGTGACGTGCTCGAGCTGCAGTGGCGCCTCGAAGACACCTCGGTCGAGAACCTGCTCTCTGACTACTGGGGCGACGTCGATTCAGTGCAGGGCACGTTCGACAAGAAGCACTATCGCTACGTCGTCGACATGCCGAAGTCGCGGCCGCTGAGCTGGAACAAAGAGACGCTCCCCAGGTGGGTGAAGGCCTCGAACGCCGAGCAGGGCGACCGCATGGTGTATCGATTCGAAGCCAGCGACGTGCCGCGTTTCATTCCCGAGCCGAACATGCCGGGCTGGTCGGAGGTCGCCTCGCCGCTGCACCTCTCGACGTACCAGAACTGGGAGCAGGTCGGCCGGTACTACTGGGGCCTGGTGCGCGAGCAGCTGGTGCCCAATGAAGAACTGAAACGTGCCGTCGACCTC
>JAYTAT010000726.1:0-3159 GCA_043737315.1 Archangium sp. | reverse complement strand
ATGACGCCGCTCGAAGCCGCAGCGTCCGTCGTGCTCCTCGAATTCCAGCAGTCGTATGGGCTGGGGTTCGTGGCGCCCAACGGTCGCATCGTCACGTGTTTCCACGTGGTGGCTGACGAGCCAGAGATCGTCGCGCACCTGGCCGACGGGCGGGTGCTCCCGGTGCAGTCGGTCTGTGCGCTCGACAGCCGGCGCGATCTGGCCGTGCTCGATGTGGGCCTGCTCGACGCCACGCCGGTCAAAGCGGCCGGTACCAGGCTCGCGGAAGAGGGTCAGCCCGTCTACGTGTTCGGCATGGTCACGGGCGAAGGCCGTGCCCGGTGGGTCGACGCGCAGCTCACGGCGGTGCAGGTGGTGGGCGCATCGCTCACGGTCTATTCGCTCTCCGGTGAAGTGCCGCCCGATGCGTCGGGTGGGCCGCTGGTGGGGGCCGACGGCACGGCGTTGGGCGTGGTGACGGTGGCCGAGACCGACGACGGCGTGGTGACCCTGGGGGTGCCGTGGAAATACCTCGAGCCGCTGCTGCGCCAGAATCAGGAACTGCCCCTCAGCGTGCTCTCGGCCGGCAACCGCAAGCCTCCGAAGCGTCACGTGCCCGAACACCCGCTCTCGCTGCTCAGAGGCTCTGCGGCCGCCGGCCTCGAGGCGACGACCGACACCATCGCTGAGGCCATTCGACTGGGCGCGCCCGCGTACAACGAGGGCGACGTCGCGCGCTGCTATTCGATCTACGCGCAGACCGCGAAGAAGTTGATCGACACGCGCGATGACTGCGCCGGCGTGCAGACCGCGCTGCGAGCCGGGTTGGCCCGGGCTTCAGCACTCAAGGATGTCGATCACCAGGCGTGGGCGATGCGCGACGCCTTCGATGGTTTGTTGGTGGTGATCGAGAAATACCTGCGCACGAACCTGACGCCCCCAAGGAAGGCGGGGAAGACCCCGTTGCTGAATTGAGAACCGCCGTCCTGCTCGTCGTGCTGGCGGGCTGTGTCGCCCCTCAGCCGAACCTGCTCCCGCCCGCGGGCGATTCCGTGACCGTCTTCGTGCACGGGTACAAAGGCGCGTTTCTCGAGACGCAGGGTGGTGAGCTGGCGTGGATCTCGGTGGGCGCTGCGCTGAGCAAAGGGGATCGCTCGCTCGCGTTGCCATTCTCGGGTCAGCGCGACGGGCCTCGTTTCGGCCCGCTCAAACCCACCGGGCCGATGACGCGGCTGACGGTGGTTCCGTTCATCTTCGAAGAAGAGATCTACGCGAGCTGGATGGGTTGGGCGAAGGGGGCGCTGCCCGGCTTCATCACCTACGCCTACGACTGGCGGCTCGACATTCGTGAGAGTGGCGCGGGGTTGTGCGCGTTCATTGAGGCCCTGGGCCCCGAGAAGCGCGTTCAAGTGGTGGCTCACTCGATGGGCGGGCTGGTGACGCTGCAGTGCCTGCGGCGCGGGCCCGACGCTGTGAAGGCGGCGGTGAAGAAGGTGGTGTTCGTGGGCACTCCGTTTCGGGGTGGGCCGGGGCAGTGGGACGATCTGCAGCTCGGCACGAAGGCCTCGGCCAATACGCACCTGCTTGCCGCTGAGGCGCTGCTGACCATGCCGTCTGCGTGGCAGCTGTTGCCTGCTTCGCCTGAGTTCTTCTTCGACGAGCAGGGTGCGCACAGAGATCTGCCGGCCTACGACGCGGCGACCTGGCTGGAGGGCAAGTGGGGCGTGTTTCAAGACCCATCGCTTACGAACGATGCGGCGTATCGGCGGCAGCTGGAGGAGCGACTCGAGGCGCACCGGGCCCTGTGGGTGAGCCTGGCCGATGAGGACGGGCCTGCCCCCACGTGGGAGGCGATGGCGGTGATCGGGAAAGGCAGGCCAACCGTGAATGGGTGGACGGTGAAGGCCGATGGCCGCTTCGATTTTTCGCAGCCGCTGCGGGGTGATGGTGATGGTTCGGTGCTGGCGCAGAGCGCGCACCCGCCGCGGCCGATCAAGGCGACCATCGTCGAGACCACCTTCGAGCACACCCAGATGCTCCGGCAGGAAGAAGTGCAGACGGTGATCGCCGATTTTCTCCGGTAGTTCTTCCTCCTCACACCACGCCCACGCCATGCGAGCGCATCGTCTGTACGAACATCGCGGGCACCTCGTTGCCTCTGAGCAGCCAGAATGAACGCAGCCTCCGCCCCGCGCGATCCGCCAGTGCACGCGCGCCGACCCGGGCGATGCCGTTGGCGCTCAGATCGAGCTCCAACAACCGGCCCAGCAGCGGCGACTCGCACAACGCGATCGCACCTTCGTCACCGAGCTCGTTGTCGCTCAGCTCGAGCTCCCTGAGCCTGGTCAGGTGGGGTGACCGCGCCAGCGCGCGCATTGCCTTCGCCGTCAGGCCATTGCCAGAAAGAGTCAGACTTCGCAGCCGCTCGCCAGCCGACGTCGACACCAACGCCTCGACGCCGTCATCGCCGAGCTGATTTTCTGCCAGCAACAGCGTGGCCCCCAGGTTGGATCGCCAGTGCGCCGCGAAGTGCCGTGCGCTGGCGACGCCCAACCCATTTCCATCGGCGTGCACGTGCTCCAGCGTCGAGCTGCCCAGCCACAGGGTCATCGCGCGCGCTCCCGCGTCTCCAAGCTGACAGCGCGCCAACCCAATCTGGCGAATGCTTCGTGCCTCGTGTGACCGGGCGATGCGGCGCATGCCTTCGGGCCCGAGGGGATTCTGGGTGAGCCACAGCGCCTCGAGCCGCAGGCCCTCGAGCAACCTGCACATCGAGGGGCCATCGAGCGCATTCGACCCCACGCCGAGCTCGATCAACCGAAGGCCCGAGCCTCGGAGTTCGCGCGCGATCGGCTCGACTCCGTGCCCCAGGCCGTTGTCTGCCAGCAGGAGCCTGCGCACGTGCGGCAGCCTCGCATCACGCAGAAAGGCGGCCGCCGCATCACCGCTGGTGAAACACCCCGTCAGCTCGAGCCTCTCAAGCGACGCGGCCCCCGCGAGCACCTTTCGCCACCTGGGCCCGGTGCCTTCGAGTTGCACCCGGGCCAGCGACAACGAGTGCAGCCGGGGCGAGTGCAGTCGCTCCACCAGCGTGGCGACCAGGTCTCCTGAGAGCCCGTTCGCCTCGACCGAGAGCTGGCGCAGGTTCCTGAACGGCGCTCGCAACGAGATGGCTGCCAC
>JAYTAT010000725.1:0-7794 GCA_043737315.1 Archangium sp. | reverse complement strand
GCTCGGCCTTGCCGATGTCGGCGGCCGATGAGCCCGGGTTCTCGATGGTGTTCAGTGAAAGGGGCTTCATTGGTTACCTCGAGATGTCCATCGCGCGCTGAGCCATGCTCTTGAGCGTCTCGACGGCGGTGGCGTTCGCCTCGTAGCTGCGCGACGCGGTGAGCAGGTTGACCGTCTCGTGGAGAGGGTTGACGTTCGGGAAGGTGACGAAGCCGTCGCCATCCGAGTCGGGGTGGCCGGGCAGGTAGACCTTCTTGCCGGGGCTGGGGTCTTCGACGATCTGCGTGACCGCGACACCTTGCGCGACACCAGAGTCTCCACCCGCGCCGCCGAGCTCGGCCTCGAAGGGCACCGCGGCCAGTACGGGATCGCGGCGGTGATAGGGCTGGCCATCGGGCCCACGCGTCGACTCGGCGTTGGCGAGGTTGCTGGAGGCGAGGTTGACGCGCGTGCGCTGTGCCGAGAGCGCCGAACCACTGATGCGAAGAGCACTGAGAAAATCAGCCACGTGACACCTCGTGAAAAGTTGCCGGCACCATCACCCGACCCCGTCCGTCGCCACGTACCGAAGCAGGGCCATCTTTTTTCCCACCGCCTTGGCCGCCGCGCCGTAGAGCAGCGAGTTGCGCGCGAGCTCGACCATCGTCTTGTCGAGATCCACGCCGTTGCCATCGAGACCGCCCTGCAGATCTGCAGAGACGTGCACGAACGCCGAGCTGTCGGTGCCCATGGGCGCAGGGTTGTTCACCGGCATGAAGCCTTCACGCGAAGCGACCGCGACCGGAGCGCCCGACTCAGCCGTCTTGCCGTTCTCGGCTGCGGCCAGCGCCTTGTCGAAGTCGAGCTCACGGGGCGAGAAACCCGGCGTGTCGATGTTGGCCAGGTTGCCGTTGAGCACGTTCTGGCGATCGAGCCGAACGTCGAGCGCAGACTGAAGTTTCCCCATCGTCGTGTCGAAGAGCTTCACGGGGCGGCGACCTCGAGTGCTTCGGTGGGCTGTGATTCGGTGTTCAGCTTCTGACGGAGCGTGCGCAGGCCAATGTTGAGAAGACGGGCGGCGTGGGTGCGGTTGCCGGCGGTGCGGCGGAGCGCTTCTGCGATCGCCAGGCGCTCGAGTTGATCGAGATTCAAAGGCAGATGAGTGGGGAAGAAGGAGGCATCGACGGGCCGGGCGATGAGCCCGAGGTCCTGAACTTCAATCATCGGGCCACGCGAGCGGATGCTGGCCCGCTCGAGCACGTTCGCGAGCTCCCGCACGTTGCCCGGCCAGCGCTGTGACTGGAGCAGGCCCAGGGCCTCGGCGGTGAGGCGTGACGCCTGGCGGCCGAGATTTTTGCCCGCGCGCTGCAGCAACAGCTCAGCCAGCGGTGCGATGTCTTCCTTCCGGTCACGCAGTGACGGCACGGCGATGGGGAAGACGTCGAGGCGGTAATACAGGTCAGAGCGGAGCTGACCTCGGCCCACCAGGTCCTGCAGATCGCGGTGTGAGGTGGCGATGACGCGAGAGGCGTGCGAACCCTCGAGCAGCGAGAGCAGCCGGCCCTGCATTTCCATGGGGATGCTGGCGATCTCGTCGAAGAGCACCGTGCCCCCGTGGGTGAGCGCGCCTTCGACCTGCTCGAGATCGATCGACGCCGAAGCGCCGATGGTGAAGGGCAGCGGCGAACGCGCCGAGCTCTGGTGAATGAAGCGCGCGAGCACCTCTTTGCCGGTACCCGTCTCGCCGGTGAGCAGCACGGTGGTCGGGGCTGACGCGACGTCGAGCGCCGCGCTCAGCGCGTGACGCATGGCGGGACTGGTGGCGACCAATTCGACGTTCATGGGGCTTTCTCCACGGTGGAAGCTTTGCTGCGCAACGAGGCGGCACGGGCGAGATCGGTCGACAACGAGACCTGGGCGCTCAGGGCCTCGAGGCTCTGGGTGGTGCGCTCTGACGAGGGCCTGGCAAGCGCGCGGCGGCCGAGCTGGCGGCGGGCCGAGCTCCACCCGCCTTTGCGGGTCACCTTGCCGAGCTTGCTCTCGGCGTACTCGAGCACCACCGTGGCACGCACCGGGTCACGGGCGGCGACGTAGAGCTCGATGATGCCCAGCAAGTGCGACGAGAGCTCCGCGCCCGGTACGTGCGGCGTGTTCGCTGAGAGAATGGTTGCGGCAAAACCCGGCGCGCCGATCTCTGAAGCCGCGCGAGAGGCGGCCTGGTTGAGCGCGTACCCCGCGGGGCCCTGTCGCACCTTGTCGGTGAGGAAGGCAGAGAGCGCGGCGATGCGGGCCTCGAGCTCATGGCTCTGCAGCCCGGCCGCGAGGAACTTCTGACAAAGCGACAGGGCGCCGCTGCACGCATCGCCATCCATCTCGAAGGCGGAGAGCAGGGCCTGCATCGCCCGAACATCACGGCCCGCGGCGAGCTCGCGGCGCACGGTGAACAGCCGCACTTCACGGGCGAGGTCTTCGCCCAGCATGTGGGTGTCGGCGGCGCGATCCGAAGCGGCCACCGTCAGGCACGTGCCCATCAGCTCGCAGCTGCGCAGCTGGGCGAGGCGGCCCACGAGACCGACCTCAGGCACCTTCGCGTAGTGAGCGAGCGCCGCTTCGACCGCACCTTCGCGGATGGCCAAATCGCCCAGGCGCAGGTGGCACAGGCTCACGTCGGGACCCTCGAGCCCTTCCAGCCAGGCAGCGCGCGCCGCGGCAACTTCACCTTGTGCGAGGGCACATTCACCGCGGGCTGCCGCGAGCTTGCCGGGGCATTCGTCGGGCAACGAGAGACTGCGCAGCGACCACGCGGTCATCGGCACGCTGGCGATGTCGAGCCAGCTGACACCCGTGATTTCACGCACGTCGAGGAAGGCGCCGTGTTCATCGTGAGTGAGCTGCGCGAAGAGACGCCGGGTGGTGCAGTGCAGCACGAGCTGTTCGCCGCGCCGTTCGGCGGTGGGGCACAGCCGCGGGGCCTTCGCGTTCAGCTTGAGGCCGGTGAGGATCACCTCGGCCAGCATCGGGTCGGCGATCACCGAAGCGCCCGTCGACTCGGTGACGGCCACGCGCTCGACCGAGACGGTGAAGCCAGTGACCTTGTCTTCCTCGAGCAGAGGGCTGACGTTCAACATCATGGTGAAGGCGAGGGTGAGCATGGGTTGTCTCGAGGTTTCAGGCGGCCTGCGTGTCGCGGCTGCGGCGGCGAAGCTTCTCGACCAGCGTGGTGCGCTGGAGCCCGAGCAGATCTGCGGCGGCCTTGCGGTTGCCGCCGGCCTGGGAGAGCGCGGCGGTGATGTAGAGCTCTTCGACGGTGCGCAGCAGGTGGGGCAGGTCGATGGGGAACTTCGGGGCGTTCGCGGCGGCGATGAGCGCGTCGGGAGTGATCGACTGAAAGTCGGCAGATTGGCTGGGCAGGTGCTCGAAGCCGACGGGCAACGTGGGCTCACCCTCGAGCGGGAAACGCAGCGGCGCTCCGGGGGGTGAAGGCAGCGGGGGCACGATCGAGAGCACCACTTCGTTCGCGCTCATCGCGGCCTGGCGAATGTGCGGGGGCAGATCCGTCACGCGAATGACCGAACCTTCGGTGCACACCGACACGCGCTCGACCAGGTTCTCCAGCTCACGCACGTTGCCTGGCCAGGGGTGCGACTCGATGGCACGAATGGCGCTCGGCTCGATCACGCGGGTCTCACCGCGTTCCTGCCAGAAGTGCATGAACAGCTTCATGATGTCGCCCTTGCGGTTGCGCAGCGGGGGCAGCTCGAGCGGGCAGACCTGCAGGCGGTAGAAGAGGTCGAGGCGGAAACGGCCTGCTTCGACTTCGGCGGCCAGGTTGCGGTTGGTGGCGACGATCAGTCGGAAGTTGGCGGTGACGCTCTCGGCGCTGCCCACGGGCTCGTAGGTGCGCTCCTGCAGCAGGCGCAGCAGCTTGACCTGCAGCGAGAGGGGCAGCTCGCCGATCTCGTCGAGGAAGAGGGTGCCACCTTCAGCCATCGCCACGCGGCCCTTGCGAGAGGCGAACGCGCCGGTGAAGGCGCCCCGCACGTGACCGAAGAGCTCGCTCTCGAGCAGCGTCTCGGGGATCGCGCCGCAGTTGACGGGCACGAAGTGTTTGTTCGCCCGAAGGCTGTTGTCGTGAATGTGACGGGCGAACACCTCTTTGCCCGTGCCGGTCTCGCCCGTGAGGAGCACGTTGGAGTCCGTCGGCGCGATGCGCTGACAGGCCTTGAGCAAGTCGATGAGCGGAGAATGCTCGTCGTGAATGAGGTTGCTCATCGTGCCGAAGTCGCCAGTCAGGTTCGCCGTCGCCAGGTTCATCGTTCGCCCCTCACCGCGGCCCACTTCATGTGGGTGCCGTCGTGTGCAGGGGGCCTGAGCAACCCCCAGGCCAGCGCCAGAATCCCAACGATTCCCGGTCAGTAGCCTGACGCGCCAGACCGGTGACCGGGGGTCGATTCTCACCCGCACTTTCGTGATTCCAACCCGAGCGGCACGAGATCAACCGCTTGGTGGTGGGGTGCCTCGCGACTCAGCGCAGAGGGTGATTACCCAGGCGGGGGAGGCGGCCGAATTGCACTGGTTTTCACACGCCATGAGCCGTCTGCTGCCCCAACGTGTGGATTTCCCCGTCGATGAAGACGGCTTCCGTTCTCTGATCGACGAGCTGCCCGTGGGGATGGTGTGGGTCAGCGAGAGCGGCGAGGCGCTGCAGTGGAACAACCCGGCCGAGACGCTGCTGGCATCGGGGGCGGGTTTACGAATCGAGCAGCTGATCAGCCGGCTCCTCGAGGCGTGCCGCACCACCCGCACCTGTATTCAGTCGGGGCTCGAGCTGTCGGGCGCTGAGCGGGTGCTGGTCTCTGTTTCTCCTGATCGCCGGCCTGATGCGTTTCTGGTGGTGTTGGATCGGCAGCGGCTCGAGAAAGCACGCACCGAGGCTTCCGTGCTTCGGGCGGTGTTGAAGGCCATCTCTTCGAGCACGACCCGAAAGCAAGCACTGCAGCGGGCGTTGGAGGCGGTGCACTCGGCGTTGAGCGCCACGCACCTGGCGTTCTTCGAGCTGGATCCCATGGGCTCACGGTTTCTGTGCGTGGCCTCGTCGGGGCTGACGGACAGCGAGGTCGCCGACGCGGTGGCCCTCAAGAATGATCCGGCAGAGTCGGTGCTGGCGGTGACGCTGCATCACAACCAGCCGGTCACGTTGCCGCAGCTGCGCGACGCGTTCATTCCTTTCCGGCATGAGCGAGGCCTCGCGGCGGTGCTGATGCCGGTGTGCGGGCGCAGCTCGAAGGGCGTGCTGTACCTCTCGACGCGCGACGGCCTCTCCGAGGGCTTGTTGAGGCTCAGTCACGCGCTGGCTGACGCGATCGGCGCGGTGCTCGATCTCGCGGCGCTGGAGCAGGAAGCGAATCGCGCGCGTGAAGTCGCGACGCAGCGTGACCGCCTGGCGACGATTGGCCAGCTGATTGCGGGCGTGGCGCATGAGATCAACAATCCGTTGGCGTTCTTGAAGAGCAACCTGCACTCGCTGCGAGGCGATCTCGATGACTTGAGGGAAGGGCGCACGACGTCGCCGATGAGCGAGGTCGATGAGATCGTCAGCGAGTCGCTCGAGGGTGTCTCGCGCATCGAGATCATCGTGCAGGCGCTCAAGGGCACCGCGCGCAAGAAGGATGAACGCATTCGGTTCGAGCCAGGCAAGGCGGTGCAGGAGGCCGTGACGATCTTCCGTGGGGCGCACAAGCAGAACGTCGACGTGGTGTGTTCGATCGGGCGGTTGCCCGAGGTGATGGGCAGCCCCTCGGCGCTGGGGCAGATCACCTTGAACCTGATGCAGAACGGCGTCGACGCGATGTCAGAGCTGCCGCGGAAGAAGCGGAAGCTCGAGATCACCGCACGACAAGACGAGACGACCGTGACGATCGCAGTGCGCGATCACGGCACGGGCATTCCTCTCGACGTTCAGAAGCGCATGTACGACGCCTTCTTCACGACGAAAGATCCGGGCAAGGGCACCGGCCTGGGCCTGGCGATCTGCAAAGACATCGCAGAGGGCATGGGCGGCAAGCTGACCTTCACCACCGGGGTCGATGGCACCTGCTTCGAGGTGAGCGTGCCGGTGGATCAGAGCGATTGAACTTCGGGTTGCAGGCAGTCGAAGGAGCAGTCCACGGCGCACGAGTTCGGAGCACTGAGCGGGCTATTCAACGGGTGGGCCCCCAAAGTCGACCCGCTCTACATTGACGCCATCGAACCGAACGCCTCTTTTTTCATCCAGTGGCCCGGGCTCCAGATCAACGCGAGTCATGCGAGTCCCACCGATGCGCAGCACCTCTTCACCAAACCATTCGATGCTGCGCGGCCCGTTCTCCACGTGCTCCTGCCGCAGCAGCTGCGAGTGATTCCCCACGTCCCAGACGACCAGCGCGCCGTCCCACGAAGCGCTGGCAAGCCGCTGACCGCTTGGGGAAAACGACACTGCCGTGATCGAGCTCTGATGTCCGCGCAGCACGGCCTCCAATGCCCCGGTCCGTGAGTTCCAAAGCCGAACCGTCTTGTCCCAACTCCCCGACGCGATCCGGGTCTCGTCGGCCGACAGGTCGACCGCCCGCACGCCATGCCAGTGACCCCGAAGTGTGAGCTTCCGCTCCCCCGACGGCAAAGCGAACACCCCGAGCGTGGTGTCGTAGCTCCCGGTCACCGCCAGGGTGCGCCCAAGCGAGGCAGCGAAGATGTCTGAGTCGTGCCCGCCGAGAATCACCCCGGCATCCCCGTCGGCCATCGATCGCAGCTCCAGCGTGCGAGAGCCACCGAGCGCCGCACCCCAGCGCCCGTCGGGGTCCACCTCGAGGCTCCATACCCGGGGCGTCTCCGTGAACTCAGCGTCATGTCCATCCGCGTCGCGCAGGAAGAGCACCGAGCGCCCTTCAATGTAGCCCGCCCAGAACCTGCGCCCACCCGGCAACAGGCGAACCTGCGCAGGCTGCGCCGTCGTCGTCTCACGACTGGTCACCTCGTCGGTCTGCAGATCGCGCCGCACGAAGCTCAGCGCTTCAATCATCAGGATCCCCGCGTCATCGGCATCGAGATGACTGACGCGCTCCCGCCAGGGGATCTGCAGGGCCATCACTCGCGGTCGCGCGAGAAGGTACAGCGCGCCTTCTTCCCCGGCCACCAGCGTGTCTGCGCCTGCGCGCACCACGCTCCCCGCGGCCTGACCGAGATCCTCGAGGCCGATGCACTGCCAGTCGGTCGCGCGGCTCGCCGATCGCCTCAAGGCCCAGGTGCGCACCTGGCCGTCATC
Organism: Archangium sp.; assembly: GCA_043737315.1. GTDB lineage: Bacteria > Myxococcota > Myxococcia > Myxococcales > Myxococcaceae > Archangium_A. The sequence goes on along the minus strand of JAYTAT010000725.1, from coordinate 515 downwards.
ACCGGTCGACTGAAGATGCTCGGCGTCGAGCCAAACCACGTCAGCCACCCGCTGCGTGTGCCCCTCCAACACCAGCGCGGGGCCGTCCGCGCTCGTCGACCACACTCTGACGGTTTGATCTTTCGAGGCCGACGCGAGCAGCGCCCCATCGGGTGACGTGGCCAACGCGCTCACCGACCTGCCGTGGCCTTCGAGCCGGGCGCGCAGCACGCCAGCGGTGCTCCACATGGCGAGCTCGCCGCTCCACGCGCCCGAAGCGATCCACGTGCCCGCGGGATCGACCGCCAACGCGTACACCGGTGAACCGTGCGCTACCCAGGCAGAGGTCAGCGCTCCCGAGGGCAGCGCGCGCACTTCGACGCGGCCGTCTTCATGCGCGGTGGCGAGCCAATCGCCTCGGGGGCCCATCACCACGTGGTTCACCTCGAACTTGCCCTGACTGACCGTGCGTGACCGGCCGGTGGAGATCTCCCACTCGACCAGCCGGCCATCGATGCCCGCCGAGTAGAGCCGCG
>JAYTAT010000724.1:0-3166 GCA_043737315.1 Archangium sp. | reverse complement strand
GTGATGGTGCCGGCCTTCGGGCTCTTGAGCTCGTTCTCCATCTTCATGGCCTCGACGACCACGAGCCCTTGACCCTCGGTCACCACGTCGCCCACCTTCACGAACACCTTGACGATCTTCCCGGGCATGGGCGCTGTGAGGGTCTGCTTGCCCTCGACCGTGAAGCCCGACGTCGCCGCGCGCATGCGCAGCTTCCGCTCATCCACCACGTCGAAGCGCGTCAGCTGGCCGCGCAACAGCACGCCGACCTCGTCGCCCTTCTCGTCGAACTCGACCGAGTACGACTGCCCCTCGACGATCATCGACACCGCGCCGTGCGGCAGCACCAACGACTCGAGCTCGAACGTCTTGCCCCCGAGCGTCACCGCATACCGGCCCTCGCCCCGCTTCTCGACCTCGAGCTCAGCGGGCTCTGCGTCTTTGTGCGCCAGGTTCTTCGCGAAGTACTTCGTGGTGCGCGCCATGACTTTTAAGCCCCCCTCTTCCAGCTGCCGGTACGGCGGCCTGAGTTGCGCCAGGCTGAACCACCGCCACTGCCGCTCTTCTGCGTCGACGCGATGGTGGCCTGCTGTTTCTCGGCGCGTTGGTGAGCACGAACCGCCGCGGCGATCATCGAAGCGCGCGTCAACGCGGGGTCCTCTTCACCCAGCAGCTTCTGATGCTCCCGGCTCAGGAAGCCGGTGTCGTAGTCACCCTTCACGAACTCAGGGTGCATCACGATCTGCTTGAGGTAGCGCAGGTTGGTGGTGAGCCCCGTGAGCACGTACTCATCGAGCGCGCGCCGCATCTTGAGGATCGCCTCCATGCGCGAAGGCGCCCAGACGCTGAGCTTGGAGATCATCGGGTCGTAGAAGTTCGGCACCCGGTACCCCTCGTAGATCCCAGAGTCGTCACGCACGCCCGGCCCACCCGGTACGCGCAGGGACTTCACCGTGCCCGGAGACGGCATGAAGTTCGTCGCCGGATCTTCCGCGTACACGCGCACTTCGATCGCATGACCACGTGGCGCGATGGGCTTGAGCAGCGGCAACACACCACCCTGCGCCACGTGAATCTGCCAGGCCACCAGGTCGATCCCCGTCACCCACTCGGTCACCGGGTGCTCGACCTGCAAGCGCGTGTTCATCTCGAGGAAGTAGAAGTTGCGCTTCGCGTCGACGAGAAACTCGATGGTTCCCGCGCCGACGTAGTTGACGGCCTTGGCCGCCTTCACCGCGACCTCGCCCATCGCTGCGCGCATCTCGACGGTGAGAATCGGGGAGGGCGTCTCTTCCACGACCTTCTGGTTGCGGCGCTGTGCCGAACACTCGCGCTCGTTGAGGTGAATGACGTTGCCGTGCATGTCACCGAAGACCTGAATCTCGACGTGGTGCGGCTGGTCGAGGAACTTCTCCATGTAGACGGAGTCGTTGCCGAACGCGCTCATCGCCTCGCTGCGCGCCGTGCGCCACGCGCCGTCGAGATCCTCCAGCTTGTCGACGCGGCGCATGCCCTTGCCGCCACCTCCGCCCGCCGCCTTGAGCATCACCGGAAAGCCGAGCTGCTGCGCGAAGACCTTCGCTTCTTCGACGTTCACGAATGGCGCCGCGTTGCCGGGCACCACGGGCACGCCGGCCTTGATCATGTTGGTGCGCGCCTGGGTCTTCTCGCCCATCGCGTCCATCGAGCTGGCGGCCGGGCCAATGAAGGTGATGCCGGCCTTGTCGCACGCGCGCACGAACTTCGCGTTCTCGGACAAGAAGCCGTAGCCCGGGTGAATTGCGTCGGCGCCCGACTTGCGCGCGGCCTCGAGGATGTTGTCGATGACCAGGTAGCTCTCGCGTGAAGCCGCCGGCCCCACGCAGTACGCCTCATCGGCGAAGCGGGTGTGGAGCGCCGAACGATCGGCCTCCGAGTAGACGGCGACGGTCGCCAGACCGAGTTCCTTGCAGGTGCGCATGACGCGGATGGCGATCTCCCCGCGGTTGGCGACCAGGACTTTCTTGATGCGTGCCATGGCCGCGGTGTCTATCCGAAGACGGCGCGCGTGTTGCGGGTTAGTGATGCCGCTCAATGAACCGAACCTTCGACATCGTTCTCTTCGGCGCGACCGGCTTTACCGGGCGGCTGGTGGCGGAATACCTCGCTCACCACGCACCGGCTGACGTGAAGGTGGCGCTGGCCGGCCGCAACACCCAGAAGCTCGAAGGCATCCGCGCCGGGTTGCCAGAGCGCGCGCGGAGCTGGCCGCTGGTGGTCGCCGACTCCGCTGACGCCGCGTCGCTCAAGCGGCTCGCCGAGCAGACGAAGGTCGTGTGCACCACCGTAGGTCCTTACGCGAAGTACGGCATGCCGCTGGTCGAGGCCTGCGCGAAGGCGGGCACGCACTACTGCGATCTCACCGGCGAGCCGCAGTTCATGCGCGAGGCGATCGATCGCCACCACGAGACCGCGAAGACGACGGGCGCGCGCATCGTGCACACGTGCGGGTTCGACTCCATTCCGTCTGACCTGGGCGTGCTCGCGCTCCATGAGGCGATAGGTCCACTCAAGCAGGCGACGTACGTGGTTGAGATTCTCAAAGGCGGCTTCAGCGGCGGCACCGTCGCCTCTGCGCTCAATGGCCTCGACGACGCGAAGGCTGACAAGGCGAAACGCCGAGCGCTCACCGACCCGTATGCGCTTTCACCTGACCGCGCGAACGAGCCGAAGCTGGGTGACGAAAGGGATCTGTCGACCTTTCGCTTCGATGACTTCACCGGTCAGTGGATCGCGCCGTTCATCATGGCGTCGGTGAACACGCGCGTGGTGCGCCGCTCGAACGCGCTGCAGGGCTACGCGTATGGCAAGCAGCTCCGCTATGCCGAGGTCACGGGGATGAAGACGGGCCCCGGCGCAGCCATCAAGGCGGCGCTGATGACCGCGGGCATGGGCGCTTTCGTCGGCAGCCTGATGTTTGGCCCGACGCGCAAGCTGGTCGAGTCGCGCTTACCCAAGCCGGGCGAAGGCCCCAGCGAGCAGGCGCGCAAGTCGGGCTTCATGCGCGTGCGCATCTTCGGCGAGTCGGAGAACGGCACCCGCAAGAGCGTGCTGATCGAAGGCAAGGGCGACCCGGGTTACCAGCTCACCTCGTTGCTGCTCGGCGAGTCGGCGCTGTGTCTTTCGCGCGATGACGCGAAGCTGCCCA
>JAYTAT010000723.1:0-7813 GCA_043737315.1 Archangium sp. | reverse complement strand
CCCACATGTCCGATGACAAGAAGAAGGCAGTCGGTGCGCAAGCGCTCCCGACGACGATGACGCCTCCGGGCGCCATCAACAAGGACGACATCCCCCAGGTCCTTCCCATTCTTCCTCTCCGCAACTCGGTCTTCTTCCCTGGCGGCGTACTCCCGCTCGCCGTGGGCCGTCAGAAGACCATCGCCCTGATCAAAGACGCGGTTCGAGATGACCAGGTGATCGGCGTCGTCACCCAGCGCAAGGCCGAAGAAGAAGATCCGGGTGCGACTGATCTGTACAACATGGGCACCGTCGCCCGCATCGTGAAGCTGCTGAAGATGGGCGAAGACAACTACTCGCTCGTCGTTCAGGGCCTCGCCCGCTTCCGCGTGATGGAGCTGGTGCAGGAGTCGCCCTACCTCAAGGCGCGTATCGAGCCCGTCGACGACAAGACGGCGCCCGACAACGTCGAGATCGAGGCGCTCACCATCAACTTGAAGAAGCTCGCACGTGAAGTCATCGAGATGATGCCGGAGCTGCCTGCCGCGGCCACCGAGCTCGTCGAGAGCATCACGCACCCGGGACACCTGGCCGACCTGATCGCCGCCAACGTCGACGTGCCGATCGAAGAGAAGCAGGCCGTGCTCGAGACGGTCGATCTCAAGGCGCGCATGAAGCTCGTGCTCGAGTTGCTCAACCGCAAGCGCGAGATCCTCAAGCTCTCGAACAAGATCGACTCCGCCGTGAAGGGCGAGATGTCGAAGACCCAGCGTGAGTACTACCTGCGCCAGCAGCTCAAGGCGATCAAGGAAGAGCTCGGCGAGATGGGTGAGGACGAAGAAGAGCTCGATGAGCTCGGTGAGCGCCTCAAGAAAGCGGGCCTGCCCCCCGACGTCGAGAAGATCGCCAATAAAGAGCTCAACCGGCTCAAGACCATCCCCGCGGCGTCGAGCGAATACACCGTCGCGCGCACGTACCTCGATTGGATCGCCGATCTGCCGTGGAGCAAGATCACCGAGGACAACCTCGACATCGACAACGCCCGCAAGCAGCTCGACAACGATCACTACGGCATCCAGACCGTGAAGAAGCGCGTGCTGGAATATCTCGCGGTTCGCAAGCTGAAGAACGACATGCGCGGCCCCATTCTTTGCCTGTCGGGACCTCCGGGCGTCGGCAAGACATCGCTGGGTCAGTCGATCGCGCGCGCCATCGGCCGCAAGTTCGTGCGCCTGTCACTGGGCGGCGTACGAGACGAAGCCGAGATTCGTGGTCACCGCCGTACGTACGTGGGCGCCCTGCCCGGCCGCTTCATTCAGCAGATGAAGAAGGCCGGCTCGCGCAACCCGATCATGTTGCTCGACGAGATCGACAAGCTGGGCTCGGACTTCCGTGGTGACCCCTCGGCGGCCCTGCTCGAGGTGCTCGACCCCGAACAGAACAACACGTTCTCGGATCATTACCTCGACATCCCGTTCGATCTTTCGAAGGTGATGTTCATCGCCACGGCGAACCGGCTCGACACCATTCCGGCCCCGCTCCGTGACCGCATGGAGATCATCGAGATGAGCAGCTACACCTTCATCGAGAAGGATCACATCGCGCGCAATCACTTGATCCCCAAGCAGATCAAGGAGCACGGGATCACGGTCGAGCACATCGAGCTGTTGCCCGAAGCGCTCGACAAGATCATCAGCGCCTACGCCATCGAGCCCGGTGTTCGTCAGCTCGAGCGTAAGGTGGCTGAGATCTGCCGCTCGGTCGCGGTCGGCGTCGCCTCTGGCAACATGGCCAAGCAGGTCATCACCGCCGACAAGGTCGAAGAGATCCTCGGGCCCAAGCGCCACGAGCTCAACGTGGCAGAGCGCACCTCGCAGACCGGCGTCAGCGTCGGCCTCTATTACACCTCGCTCGGCTTCGGAGACATCCTCTTCGTGGAAGCCACCAAGATGCCTGGCAAGGGTACGTTGACCCTCACCGGCCAGCTCGGCGAAGTGATGAAGGAGTCGGTGAACATCGCCTTCTCCTGGCTGCGCGCGAACGCTGAGCGCATGGGGTTGGCGCCCACGATGTTCGAGAAGACCGATCTCCACCTGCACTTCCCTGACGGGGCGACCCCCAAGGATGGCCCTTCGGCCGGCGTGGCGATCATCACGGCGCTCTCGTCGCTCTTCACCGGCATCCCGGTGCGGTCCGACACGGCGATGACGGGTGAGATCACCCTGCGCGGCAACGTCGGCCAGATCGGCGGCGTGCGCGAGAAGGTGCTTGGTGCTCACCGCGCCGGCATCAAGCGGGTGCTCCTGCCCGAGAAGAACAAGAAAGATCTCGTCGACGTGCCCGAAGTCGTGCGCACGGCCCTCGAGTTCCACTTCGTCGCGCATGTCGACGAGGCGTTGAACCTGAACCTCGAGCGTTCACCCTTCGTGGTGGTGCCCGCCGGGGTGGAAGACCCCAAGGCCGAAATCAGGGCCTGACCGTCAGCTGATGCCTCATCACGCGCCCGCGAGCCGAAAGGTTCGCGGGCGTTCGTGTGTGAGCCCCCCGCCCGCTTGGGAGAGTTTCAGGGTGAGGGCAGTGTCTTGAAGTACGAGATCGTCAATGGAAGCCCTTCTTCAATCTTCACCCGAGGCTCCCACCCAAGAATCTGCTTTGCGCGGGTGATGTCGGGCTTGCGCTGCTTCGGATCGCCTGCGGGCAATGGCCGGAACACGAGCTTCCCCGGAGACCCCATCGACGCCTTCACCGCCTCAGCCAGCTCGCGAATGGTCTGCTCGCGAGGATTGCCGATGTTCACCGGGTCTTGCTCAGTCGAGAGCGCGAGCCGTACCAGCCCGTCGATCAAGTCATCGACGAAGCAGAACGAACGCGTCTGCGACCCGTCGCCGTACAGGGTGAAGTCTTCGCCCCGCATCGCCTGCCCCACCAGCTGAGGCACCACGCGGCCGTCATCGAGGCGCATGCGCGGACCATACGTATTGAAGATGCGAACGATCCGCGTCGACACCCCGCGCTTGCGCCGGAACGCCTGCACGATCGCCTCTCCGTACCGTTTGGCCTCGTCGTACACCGCGCGCGGCCCGGTCGAGTCGACGTTGCCGAAGTACGTCTCGACCTGCGGGTGCACCAACGGGTCGCCGTAGATCTCGGAGGTGGACGCCTGAAGCATCACCGCCTGCTTCGACTCGGCCAGCTCGAGCGCGTGCTGAGTACCCAGGCTGCCGACCCGCATGATCTCCAGCCAGAGCACCTCGAAGTCCTTGGGTGAGGCGGGCGAGGCCAGGTTGAAGACGTAGTCGATGGGTCCTTCGACCCTCAGTGGCAGGCAGATGTCGTGCGCGATGAGATCGAAGCGCGCGTCACGCCTCAGCCCTTCGAGGTTGAGGAGGTTGCCGGTGGCCAGGTTGTCGATGGCGATCACGCCTTCGGCCCCGTCAGCCAGCAGCCGTTCACACAGGTGCGAGCCGAGGAAACCAGCCCCGCCCAACACGACTGCACGTTTTCCGCGAATGGAGTTCACCCACCGGCATGTATCAAATTCCGTCGAAGCGCTGCTGCCCCGGAAAATCTGCCTTGTGCTTCTCTAGAATCATGTCGATGCCCTGGCGGATGTACTCAGCGACCGGAACCTTGGTCTTCTGGTTCAGCTCCTTGAGCAGTTCGTTCTGCTCGGGCGTGATGTAGATCGTCGTGCTGATCTTCTTGCGCGCCATGGACGACTGTGACGCTATGTCGACTCAGGCCGAGGGCAAAATAATGACCTTGAAGAACACCGTACGGATGACGTTCCTGGGCGCGGCGCTCACCCTGATGGGCTGCGCTACGACCTCGTCAGGCGACAAGAAAAACGGCGAATCGGGCGACGGCGATCAGGTCGCCGAGAACATCCGCCAGAAGCAGGCTGACAACGAGAAGGTCACCGAGTTCGACCTCAACAAGGACAAGAAGTCCGACGTGTGGACGTACACGGTGGCCGCCAAGACCGCTGACGGCAAAGACATCGACCGCCTCGCCCGTAAGGATCTCGACATCAACTGGGACGGCAAGGTCGACATCGGCCGCACCTATGACGAGAAGGAACAGATCAGCCGCGAGACGCTCGATCTCGACTTCGACGGCAAGGTCGATGAGGTGATCATCTACGAGAAGGGTCTGGTCGTTCGCAAAGAGCGCGACCTCTCGTCAGCCGGCAAGCCGTCGCTCTGGGTCTTCTACGAAAAGGGCCTGATCGTCCGCAAAGAGCGCGACACCAACGCCGACGGCAAGGTCGACTACTGGGAGTACTGGGAGAACAACCAGGTCGACCGCATTGGTGAAGATCTCGACGGTGACGGCAATGTCGACAAGTGGACGAAGAACCCCGACTCCGAGGGGTGAGCGGGTCGAAGTAAAGGGCCGCTTCGCACAGCCTCAGTTCGCCATGGTGACGATGGCGTTCATCGACGTCTCCCGGCGGAAGTCTTCCATGTACCGCGAAGCAGCCTCGCGAGTACCAAACCGTCCCATGCGCACGCGGTACCAGGTGCCCTTGCCCGGAATCGTCGCCTCCACGATGAACGGCGCGTAGCCCTTGTCGCGCAGGCCCGCGGCGAAGCGGTCGGCCTCTGTCTTGTCCTGGTACGCAGACAGCTGAACCGTCCACGAGCCATCGGCGACGGTCTCAGTGGGCGGGCGCTGGGCCTGCACCTTGCCAAACGCCTCTTTCAAGCCGCCACCATCCACGGTGCGCGTCGCGACTGAATCGACTTTGGGCGTCTCGGGCAGCGACAAAGGCCTCGGGGCGATCGCCACCTCAGGCACTGACGCAGCTTCGATTCGCGGCGAGGGGGGAGCGACCACCAGCGCCGCGGGCTTCGGCGTGGGCTCGACCGGCTTGACCACGATCGGGGCTTCGATCACCGACGAAGGCGACTTGCGCGTCAGCTCATCCTGGAAGGTGAGCGCGGCGTCAGCCTTCATGTTCTCGAGCGCCTCGGTCTTCCGGTCGAGCTGACCCAACAGATCCGTCGGCTGTTGGGCGATGGCGGCGGTCTCGGCCGAGAGCTTCTTGCCCACCACGACGCCGAGCATGAACACGCCGCCCAGGACCACGAGCGACGCGACGGTGAAGCTGACGATCTGGCGGTTGTCGAGCGAGAGCTCGTACTTCTCTTTGAGGCGGTGGGAGTCGCGCATGTGTTCCTGAGCGCCCACGATCACTGCTGGAGCGGGCGCATCACCAAAGTAGCGTGCGGTAGCACTGCGTCAATTTCGCACCCCGTCAGTTGCGGGGGGCGCCGTTGAGAATCCAATCGCGCAGCAGCGTCTGCTGCGTGGCCGTGAGCGGAGCCCCACCACCGCGCGGCATGTCACCGCTGAGCGTGCGGGTGTAGAGGCTCGAGGCGTTCACGTTTCCCGGGGCGATGCGGCCGTTCGTGTTCACGATGTTGTCGAAGCTCCACGAGTGACACGAGTCGCAGCGCGCATCGAAGATGGGCTGAATCTGCGCGGAGTAGCTGACGTTCATCGGCCCCGCATCAGAGCCAGCGTCGACCGTCACCACGCCCGAATCAGGCGGGCGGTACACGCCAGCGTCGTACCGAATCGAGGCGTCGGGCAGCTCGGGGAAGCTGGCGTCGTAATCGCCGTTCTCGAACAACCCGCACGCACCCGACTGGCAGACCTCATTGGCGGAACACGCCACGCACGCGCTACCGCCGGTGCCGCACTCGAACACCGCGGTGCCCGCAAGACAGTCGCCCGATTCAGAGCAGCAGCCCTCGCAGGTGGCGGCGCTGCAGGTCTTGGCGGGGCCCATCGGTTGGCCGCACGAAGCCATGACGGAAACGAACAGCCCGGTCAGAAAGCTCGACAGGAATACACGTGACGACCGCATCAGTCGCGCAGCCTACAGGTCAGCGGAGCCGAAGATCCATGGGGCCTTCGAGTTCCAATTCCACCCCGTCTCGAATCAGGGTTGCCTCGGCGCCATCCGGCAGCACCAGGCGCACGGTCGCTCCGAGCTCGTAGGTGTGGCCTTCGGGCAGCGCGGCGGTGGCGAGATCGTCGGTCTCGGCGAACACCACCTCGTCCTCCACCTCGAGCCGCGCCCCGCCCTGCCCCAGTGGCCCCGCGTGAATGCGCGCCACCTTCACGCGCTGCGAAGGGGGCGGCAACTTCACGGGCCCGTCTTCGCGGGGGGCGAAGGCCATGTTCTCGATGCCGTTGGGCGTGAAGAACGCCTTGAAGTAATCGGCCGAGGTCGGCTCATTGCCCGCAGAGAACGCGCTGGCCGGCGTGAAACGGTGGTCGGAATACCGGGGCATGATGGAAGGCGCGAGCATCGTCGCCTTCACGGGCTTGCCGTCTTTCAAGACGAAGCGCGGGATGGTGGTCGCTTCGATCTTCGACTCCTTGAGATCGCCGACGGTGACCTTCTCGTCGTCAAGCACCCGGAGCGCACCGCCGAAACACTCGAGCAGCGCGAAGCCCGTGGCCTCGATGCGGTCAGACGGCATCAACCGCGCACCCACGCTCAACGCCACCTCACGTTTGCCTTCCAGCAGGACGGGCTTCGAGGCCGCTTGCAGCCCGCAGACGGCGACCTCGGGATCTTTGGTGCAGCCAGCGAACAACAACGAGGCGAGGATCAGGCGATCCATCCGCCCCCCAGCACCCGTTCGCCTTCGTAGACGACCGCGGCCTGGCCCGGCGTCACCGCGCGCGCCGGCTCATCGAGCATCACCTTGAAGTGGCCGTTGAGCTCGAGCTTCACTTTGCCCGGTGAGCCCTGGTGCCGGTGCCGAATGCGTACGGTCACCGCCTTTTCCATCGGAGGCGCGCCGTCGACCCAATGCGGGCGCAGCAGGTGAAAGCTGTCGCGCTCGGTCTCAGACGCCGGGCCCACCACCACGCGGTTGGTCTGCGCCTCGATGCGCTGCACGTAGAGCTTCTGGGCGTGGGTCACTTGCAGGCCCTTGCGCTGACCCACGGTGTACTTGTGGATGCCGTCGTGGGCGCCGAGCACCGCGCCATCGGCGGTGACGATCTCGCCCCTGGGCTGCGCACCGGCCACCTTCTCCACGAAGCGGGCGTAGTCACCGTCGGGCACGAAGCAGATCTCCATCGACTCGGCCTTGTGCGTGGTGATGAGGCCGTGGCGCTCGGCGATCGCGCGCACTTCGGACTTCTTCATCTCGCCGATGGGAAAGATGAGGTCGCGCAGCTCGTCCTGGCCGAGCGTGAAGAGGAAGTACGACTGATCTTTGGCGGCGTCTGCACCCCGTTGAAGCTGGAAGCGGCCGTCTTGTTCCGTCACCCGCGCGTAGTGCCCGGTCGCCAGGCGCGCGCCGAGTTGGCGGGCGCGCTTGAGGAGGAAACCGAACTTCACGTCCTGGTTGCAGGCCACGCAGGGAATCGGCGTGCGGCCGCCGAGGTACTGCTGCACGAACGGCGTGACCACCTTGTCCTTGAACATCTCTTCGACGTTCGCCACGTAGAACGGAATGCCGAGCTTCTCGGCGACCGCACGCGCGTCATCGATGTCGTCGGGGCTGCAGCAACTGCCGCACTGGGCGGTGCTCTCGTAGCTCCACACGCGAAGGGTGATGCCGATCACCTCGTGGCCCTGCTCCACGAGCAAAGCCGCTGCGGCTGAGGAATCGACCCCTCCGGACATGGCGACGACGACACGCATGGGCTCTCGATGCCACAGCCGGCAGGTTCCCGAAACCCCCTGCGTTGGAATCGGTCGTGGGCCCCTTTTCCACAAGGCCCCCAAATGGGTGCGGGTGTGGGTAACGCCACCCGTTACGCATTCGAAACGCACGCAAGCAACTGAAATGACTCAGCATTA
>JAYTAT010000722.1:0-1127 GCA_043737315.1 Archangium sp. | reverse complement strand
GTCATGATGAGTTCGGTCACTTCTTGAAGCAGGGCCTCGAGCGCGAAGGTGTCGACGTGCGGCACCTGCGGCAAACCGATGAAGGCAAGACGGGCCTGGGCTTCGTCTCGCTCACCAAAGGCGGCGAACGCAGCTTCACCTTCTACCGAACGCGGGCGGCCGAGACCTTCCTCGACGCGCGTGACACCACCGGGGCCGCGAAGCTGCTGCGCTCGAGCCTCGTCGTGCACGTGGGCACCAACTCCCTCATTCATGCCCCCGCGCGTGCGGCGGTGAGCGAGGCGGTGAAGCAGGCGTACGAAGCCGGGCAGATCACCTCGACCGATCCCAACCTGCGGCTGCACCTGTGGAAGGACACAGCCGTGCTCAAGAAGCTGCTGGGGGTGCTCTTCAAGCGCTGCGCGGTGGTGAAGCTGTCTGAAGAAGAGATTGAGTTCGTCACCGGCACCACTGACGTGAACGCCGCGCTCAACTGGCTCGAGAAGAAGGGCGTCGTGGTGGCCATCGTCACCCGCGGGCCGAAGGGCGCTTCACTGCGTTTCCGCGGCGAGACCCGGGTGGTGCCGGCGAAGAGGGTCAAGGTGATCGACACCACGGGCGCAGGCGATGGCTTCACCGCGGGTTTCCTCTACGGACTCACGCGGCTCTATTCCACGCGTGCTGCACTCGAAGGCGCTGACCTCGATGCGCTCGAAGGCCATGCCCGGTTCGGGTGCCTGGTCGGCTCGCACGTGGTGACGAAGCTGGGCGCGGTCGCAGGCCTGCCGAGGCGCGGTCAGGTCTGATTTTAGAAGTTGAAGGTCGCCGAGATCTGCAGCCGGAAGATGAACTGCTGCTCGATGCGGAACCGGCGGCCGACGCGATCGATGCGCGCGTCGAAGTTCGGGTTGACCTCACCTGGGGTGCTGGTCACATTGACCTCGTTGTTCCCGTCGAGGTCCTTGCCGATGTCTTCGTTGGTGAGGAAGTGTTCCGAGTTGTACGCGAACGAAACGTTCGTCTTGAGGATCACGAACTCTGCCGCCTGACCCACGAAGCCAAACTGCCCGCCGACCTGGCCGTAGTCCGACGTGTAGAGCAGCTTGCCGAAGAGATCCGACATCTCGTTGTAGTAGCGGCCCTCTGAG
>JAYTAT010000721.1:0-3173 GCA_043737315.1 Archangium sp. | reverse complement strand
AGCGCGTGTAATCGACGAGGCGCTCCGCGTCATCTGCTTGCGGCGCGGGCCGGAGGCTGACAGGAACCCCGCTCGTGAAGAAGTACGTGCTCGGCGTGTTCCTGCTGCTGGTGACGCTCGTCGGTTTCGCCCTCTCAGCGCGGCATGAACTCTTTCGCCGCGCCGCGAAGTTACCGGAGTTCACCAACGCCGGCTGGGTGGCCAGCAAGGTCGAGCTGCCCATGCGCGACGGCGTGAAGTTGCACACCGAGATCTACGTGCCCGAAGGGCTCACCCGCGCCCCCACCATCCTGGTGCGCAACCCCTACGAGTACCTCAAGCCCATCGAAGCGATGCAGTGCCAGGCCCTGACGCGTTTTGGCTACGCCTGCGTGCTGCAGGACGTGCGCGGTCAAATGGACAGCGAAGGCGACTGGGAGCCGATCATTCACGAGCGCGACGACGGCCTCGACACGCTCGCCTGGCTGGTGAAGCAACCCTTCGTCGACGGCAACATCGGCATGCGCGGACCCAGCTATTTGACGTGCGCTCAGTGGACGGTGGCCGACGCGCTCCCGCCTGAGGTGAAGACGCTCGTTCCCTCAGTGTTCGGTACCGATCTGCGCAAGGTCTTCTACGAGCGCGGCCTGCTGCGCGACGACATCCTCACCGCGTGGGCCACGTTGATGCCCAGCCGGGGCATGCGGCAGAGCGCGGGCAGTGACTATCTCGAGGCCGCGATGCACCGGCCGTCGATCGAGATCGATGAGAAGTACATGACGAAGAAACTCGGCTGGTACCGCGACGCGCTCGCCTCGTCTGCGCCGTCTTCCGGGTACTGGGAAACCGAGCAGATGAAGCAGTTCCGCGCGGCGCCCGAGCACGCCACCGTACCGATGCTCTTCGTGGGCGGGTTCTTCGACCCCTTCTTCATGGCCCAGCGCGACACCTGGGATCGGCTGGCCACGCGCAGTCGAAGCGTCTTCGTGATTGGCCCCTGGAACCACCTTGGCCTCACCTCGGGTGACTTCGATTTCGTCAGCGCCCCGGGCCGGCTGGACCAGTGGCCTCTGATGCTGGAGTGGTTCGACCACACGCTCAAAGGCCAGCCGCTGCGCAAGCTGGTACCCGGCACGGTGCAGACCTGGGGCGTGGGTGACGACGCCTTCCGTTCGCACCCGAGCTGGCCGTCGAGCGCGATCCCCCTCACCGCGTATGAGCTGGGCGGGGCTGATCAGTCGAACAGCTGCAGCGGCGGCGTGTTGTCAGCGACCGCGACACCGAGTCAGACCGTCGAGTTCAAGTACGACCCCGCAAATCCGGTGGCGACGCGCGGGGGCGCCTCGTTGTTGTCCTTCGCGTTCTTCCGCAACCTCGGCATCACGCCCGGCCCCGTCGAGCAGGGTGAGAGCTGCACGCGTGAAGACGTGCTGACCTTTCGCACCGAGCCGTCGACGGTCGCGACACGGCTGTCGGGTTCGGCGCGGCTCAAGTTGACCGTCACCTCTTCAGCGCCCGACACCTCGTTCGTCGCGCGGTTGATCGCCGAGCAAAATGGACAAGCGCTGCTGGTTCGCGAGAACGCCGCCACGCTCGCGTATCCCACCGCCGAGGTGACTTCGCCGCAGGCTTCCATTCCCGGCACGCCCGTCGAGCTGAGCATCGACTTCTGGCCCACCGAGTGGGTGCTGCCCGTGGGCGCGCGGTGGCGCATCGACATCACTTCTTCGAGCTTTCCGGCGCTTCATGTTCACTCGAATCGCGCGGGGGCGTTTCAGCTGGAGACCGGCTTCGATGTGGCCACCCAGACGTTGATGCTTGGCGAGGGCAAGGCCCGGCTCGAGCTGCCGCTCACTTCAGACTTTTGACCTTTTCCGCGATCACCTCGAACGCCTCGTCATCGACCAGGCTGCCCGGCGTCACCAACGTCTGCGAGGGAGAGACTCCGAGTTTCGCGGCCAGCGCGAGCTCTTCGTCGCTCAGATCCAACGTGTTGACGGCCTCTTGTTTTCCCACCGACAGACTCGCCCCGCGGGCAAAGGCCTTCACCACCAGCTCGCTGCAGTAGAGCCGCTCGTCATCCCAGCGGTAGCGGGCGTCATACGGTTTTCCCAGCTCCTTCTTCGCCGCGGCGACCACACGTTTGCGAGCAGCCTCGTCGAGCGTCTTCGGGCGGAGCACGGTCACCCAACCGCCCTCCCCTCGACCCGCCCATTTCGCCAGAGGCGTGCGCGACACCGGCTGCACCGCTTCGATCACGAACACGCCGTCTTTCGAGACCTCGACCACGCCCACGTGCGAGTACGGCGAGCGGCTCGCCTTGCGAATCAGGGCTGAGCGCTCAGAGGTCGAGGCTTGCAACACCACGTCGCCACTCTGCAATGAGACGGTGTGCGTGTTTTCGCCCACGCCGATGAGGGCGCTCAGACACATCCAACGGAACAAAATGCTCATGTCCTCCGTCGGAGCAATGTCCGTGCCCTCGCCCCCTGGATTAGGCTCATGAACGTGTTCCGGTCACTTCTCATCTCGCTCGTCTTGCTCGTCCCCGGCGCGGCCTTCGCGGAGGACGACTGCGAAGACACGTTCCTCGAGTGCAAAGACGACTGCCTCATCGAGTTCGGTGGCTCGACGCGGGTCGAAGTGAAGAAGCGCTACGACAAGTGCATGAAGAAGTGCACCAAGACGGCGAGCCGTTGTGGTGAGCGTGTGATGGAGACCAAGGCGAGCGGGCTCGACGAAGGCGCGCTCGATGGAACGCCCGCAAGCGACGAAGAACGCACGGGGAGCAACCCGAAGAAGAAGAAGAAGAAGGTCGGAGCTGAGGAAAGCACCGACGACGAGCCGGTGCGAAGGAAGGAAGCGTTGGGCGAGGCAGAGGTGCCGAAGTCGAACCGCACCACGCTCAAGACCGACGCCGCACCGCCCCCAGGGAAGGAGTCTGCGAAGAAGGAGGTCATCGAGATGAAGATGACCCCTCGTAAGGAAGAAGAAGACCTGCGTGACGACAAGCCGCGTGCGAGCGCCCCGGCCGAAGAAACGGCGCCCGCGAAGAAGAAGAAAATCGAACCTCTTCCCAAACGGAAGGAAGAGGATCACGACGACCTTCGCAACTACTGAAGGTCAGAGATTGTCGTAGCGGTACACCGGGTCGATCGCCTCGGCAGACTCCACCTGGGTGAGCGGCTTGATGA
>JAYTAT010000720.1:0-3174 GCA_043737315.1 Archangium sp. | reverse complement strand
CGGTGCGGGCAGCAACGGCTCGTTGACCATCGAAGAGCAGGGCCGGTTTCTCGCGCTGCCCACCGGCACGATGGACTTCCTGACCAAACCGCTCGTCGACGACGGCGTGTGGACGGTCAGTCGCATTCTCTCGTTGTGGAACCTGCCTGCCGGCCGGGCGCACGAGCTGCTCGCGTGGAACGGCGGCGTTCCCACGGTCGAGAACTTCCTCGAGGGCTTCGTGGTCATCGGCGTGGGCAAGGCCGACTGGCCCCCCGCACGGCTCGCGCCGCTGGCTGAGTACGTGCGCAGCTTGTCGACCCCCCCGCTCGAGCAGCCGGCGGGCGACGTGAGCCTGGGCGCGGGGCTGTTTATCTCGAAGCAGTGCGGCACCTGTCACGACGGCCCGAGTGGTGAGAGCCTGCGCACGTATTCGTTCGCCGAAGTCGGCACCGATTCGGCCTACGCGAACATCTACAACCCCGGCGCCGACGGGAAGCCCTGCTGCGGGCTGGGTGGTGACGCGAGCTACGTCACGCGCTCGGTGAAGGCCCCCCGCATGACGGGCCTCGCGTGGCAGACGAGGTTCCTGCACAACGGCTCGCTCACCACGCTCGAAGAGCTCTTCTGCCTCGCGCCGCGACCCCTGGTGACCCTGCCTGCGCAAACCACGGTCGGTCACCGCTTCACCTGTGAAGGGCTCACCACCGACGAGAAACAACAGCTGATGGCCTGGCTGCGCTCGCTCTAGAAAAAAATCTGACGAAGCCACTTCCCAGAAAAAACCCGTCGCCCGTCTTGCAGGCAGACCACCCCGCGTGAGCGCCGACGAGTTGACCCATTGGTACGAGCTGTATGCAGCGCTGGTGCACCGGCGCTGCCGCACCCTCTTGGGCAACGAAGCCGACGCCAACGATGCGATGCAGGAGACGTTCATGCGCGCGCACAGGCACCGACGAACCGACGTGCAACAGCCCCTCTCGTGGCTCTACGCCATCGCCACGCGCATCTGCTTCGACCAGCTCGAGTCGCGCCGCCGCTCGGCGCCGATGGCAGAGCGTCTGCTCACGCGGCTCAAGGACTTGTGGGGTTCTCGAGAGGGGGGCGCGAGCTCGGTGGAAGACAGGCTCTGCATGGGCTCGGCCCTGGTGACGCTCGACGAGACCACCCGTGAGATTGCGCTGCTCCATTGGCTCGACGGCCTCACCCAGGAAGAGGTCGCGCAGCAGACCGGCTACTCGCGCCGCACCATCGGCACCAGGCTGCGTGAAGCCGAGGTCCAGCTCAGGGCCGTCTTCGGGGCTGAGCTGCCCGAGGTGGCCGCGTGACGCCCTTCGCTTCCAGGCGGGGGCCCGGGTGTCCCCCACGCATCGTGCTCGAGCGCGCCTCGACGGGCGCCCCCGCCGACGGCCTCGCAGCGCACCTCACGACGTGTGCGCACTGTCAGCAGCAGCTCACGGAGCTCAAGACCTTCACGGCCGAGTTCCTCGCGGCGCGCCCGACCGAACGTTTCGTGAAGAACCTGCAGCGTGGCCGAAGGCCGCGGCAGCTCGCGCTCATCGGGGCGTTGGTGGCCGCTGCGCTGGCGGTATTCCTGCTTGTGCCGCGTGAACCCGAGGTGCACTTCAAGGGCTCGCTCTCTTCCATCACGCTCAAACGCGGCGAGACACTCAGTGCGCTCACCCCCGGCACGCCGCTGCAACCGGGCGACGCGTTGCGCTTCTCGGTCAACGCACCGGCCGCAGGCTTCGCGGTGGTGCTCGAGCGCGATGACAGTGGCCGCGTGACCGTCGTTGCGCCGTTCGATGCCCGCGCGCCGCTGGCCGTCGGGGAGGGGCTCACGGTGTTGCCCGACTCCGCGGTGCTCGATGCGGTCAAAGGTCGCGAGCGCTTCGTGACCATCTTCAGCCCGCACGCCTTCGACCTGCACGAGGTGAGCGCACAGCTCGAGCGCGATGAAGCAGTACGCTGCGAGGCCTGCCGTGTGGAGGTGTCGACGTTCGACAAGCCCTGATGCTGCGTTGGCCGGTGGTGCTCATGTTGCTGCTCGCCGCCCCCAGCGCGGCCGCCCCGGAGCCGCCCGTGCGCCTGCTGCTGAGCATCGGCAGCGACCTGGGTTCGCCTGACGAAGCGCCGCTCCAACACGCGGAAGAAGATGCGCGGCGCCTGAGCGCCCTCTTCGTCGAGCTGGGGAACGTCGAGAGCGCCCGCGCGGTGGTGCTGGAGCGCCCGAGCGCGAGCAAGGTCATCGAGCGACTGCAGCAGGTGCATGGGCGCGTGACCGAGCTCAAGGCGTCGGGCCGCCGGGTGGAGCTCATCGTCTTCGCGTCGGCGCACGGCAAAGCAGGCGCGCTGCACCTCGGGGGTACGCAGCTCGCGCTCACCGAGCTGCGCCGCCTCGCGCTCGAGTGTGGCGCCGACCTCACCATCACCATCGTCGACGCCTGCGAGGCCGGGCGTTCACGCAGCAAGGGTGCGCAGCGCGGGCCGGCCTACGAGCTCGAGGTGCGCGCGCCCCAGGTGAGCGGCGAGGTCTTCATCGCGTCGTCGGGCGCCAGCGAGTCGGCACAGGAGTGGGATGTGCTCTCGGGCTCGCTCTTCACGCATCACCTGCTCACCGCGCTGCGGGGTGACGGAGATCTCGACGGCGATGGCCGCGTGTCGCTGATGGAGTCGTACACCTACGCCGCCCGCCGCACCGTCGCCAACTCGGTCGATCGCGGCCAGCACCCTGAGTTCGACATCGCGCTCGCCGGTGCGGGTGACGTGGTGCTCACAGAGTTGGATCGCGGCCGCGCGCGCGTGGTGCTCGATGAGAACGCAGAAGGGCGCTTCGTGCTCGTGAGCCAGCCGAAGCCCGACGTGGTCACCGAGGTCACCAAGACGCGCGGCCGGGTGTTGGTGCTCGCCGTGCCGCCGGGCCGCTACGTGTTGCGCCAGAGCCGCGGGTTTCAGGTGGCGTTGCAAGACATCGAGCTCCCGTGGGGTGGTGTGGCGCGCGTCGACCCGGCGCGTTTCGTGACGCGCGATTTTTCTGAAGTGGCGCTCAAGGGCGGCGAGGTCGAGGTGCACCCGCACGCGCTCGCAGCGCTCGGGGGTTTCGGCACCACCCCCATCGATGGCACCCCCGCGCGCTGGAGCGTGGGCCTCGAATACCGCCTCGCGCTCGGCGGCTTCTGGGGTGCGCTCTCGGCG
>JAYTAT010000719.1:0-7841 GCA_043737315.1 Archangium sp. | reverse complement strand
AACTGCACCGGCTGCTCAGGGCAGCAGCCGCCGAAACCCATGCGCCAGCACCACCGGGTACAGCGCCAGGTTCCGCACCAACGCGCTCAGCACCGAATACGAGCTCCGTGGCGAAGCGCCCCGCTCCCGCGCCTCGAGCACATCCGCCGCGAGCGCCCGCAGGTGCGTGGGCCCGAACGGCCCATCGTGAAGCGCGTCCACCAACTCCGCCGGAAACGCGCGCGGTCCACCCAGCGCTCCCGCCCAGGCGCCCACGATTGCCCCGATAGAATCGGTATCGCCGCCTGCGGAATACGTCTCCTGCAGCAGCCGCAGTGGGGTGTTCCCGAAGCGCGCGAAGCAGAACGCAGCGAAGGGCACGGTGTGCATCACGAACCCGGTGGTGTGCAGCCGCTCTGCCGCTACCGCGACTGTTGCCTGCTCCTTCGCCAGCGCCACGGCCAGCTGCAGGGCACCCAGCAACTCCGGGTTCTCCACCGCCACCAACCCCGCTTCGATCACCGCCAAAGGCGCCGCGCCGGGGATCGCCATCGCCGCCACCTCCGCCACGAAGCGCGCGCCCTCCACCGCCCGTGCATCGAGGTGCGTCACCCTCGCCAGCGCATCGCTGAAGGCCCAGCGCGCGCGACGATCTTCCGCAAAGGCCACTCCCACCACCGCCGCCCGCATGGCCGCGCCATTGCCCGCCGAGTTCACCCCGGAGCGCCGCAAGCCCAGCGCGATGCGCACGCACGAGCGCAGAGTGGCCAGCCCGATGCCCCAGGGCAGACGGAGAAACCACCCCAGCAACGAGCGCCGAAACCGCGCCACCGCCAATTCCACATCCCGTGGGTGCGCGGCGATCGCCTGGGCCACCAGCGCGCTCTGCTCGGTGTCGTCCGAGACGAAGCCGGTGCGGCCCAGCAACTGGTAGCGATCCACCGGGGTGAAGCGGCGTGCGATGGCACGCGCCGAGAGCCCTTCCAGCGGCAACCCCAGCGCGTCGCCCACCGCGGTCCCCAACAGCACCCCTTCCAGGCGTTCACGAGTCATACACCCGGAAAAGAGTACCACCGGCTCTTTATTCCCCGCAAGAACCAGAGGGTGCGCAGCGAATGAAGTTGAACCCCTTGTTCTTTCGCCCGCCTCGAGAAAACTCCTGCTTCGGATCCCTGAGCCCGAAACCGACTCGTCACCGAGATGCTCCAGACCGGCCTTTGAAGTCTTTGACTCGCCATTACGGCAGAGCGCCGTGGTGAGAGACGAGGCAGACTGCAAAGTCAGTCCATGGCCGTCGACATCGAACCCCTCTTGAGCAAGCTCGCAGAGCTCGCCCCGCGTTTTGGCCGCGCGCGGGTGGATCTCGAGGCGATCGTCAGCCGGGGCCGGGCGCAGGACTACCGCGGCGTGATGCAGAACGCGCGGCTGGTGCTCGAGGTGTTGCTGCGCTCGCTCGTCACCGAGGATCTCAAGCAGACGCCCGGCAAGGCCATGCTCGAAGAGATGGTGGCGAGGTTTCGTCAGCAGGGCAACTCCGGCATCGTGCCCGCGAAGATCCTCGCGCACATGGGCACGGTGCAGGCGTGGGGCAACCTCTCTGCCCACGATCACGCCGGCAGCCTCGACGAGTCAGGCGTGCACGTCGGCAAAGACGAGGTGGTCGCGAGCCTCAATTCCGTGGTGGCGATTCTCGGGTGGTACGCCGACAAGAAGGGCCTCGCGACGCCTATTTCTGCGCAGAAGCCCCCTGACGAAAGTCTCGAGCCAACGCAGCGCCGTGAGGCCCCGGCGCTGGGGCGCGTCATCGGCGGCCGCTACCGGCTTGATTCGCGGCTCGCAGCCGGAGGGATGGGCGAGGTCTACCAGGCCACGCACATCGAGCTGGGACGGAAGCTCGCGCTCAAGCTCATGCGCCCGGCGCTCAGCGCAGAGACCAACTTCGTCGAGCGTTTTCGCCGCGAGGCGATGACCGCCAGCCGCCTGGGTCACCCGCACATCGTCGACATCATCGATTCGGGGCGATCCGATGATGGGCAGTTCTATTTCGTCATGGAATTTCTCGACGGAAAGACGCTCTCGGCCCTCATCGACCAGGGGCCCGTGGCGCTGCCGCTCGCCCTCGACCTCGTCACGCAGATCGCCCTCGGGCTCGACGTCGCTCACCGCGCGGGCGTGGTGCACCGCGATCTCAAGCCCGACAACGTCATCGTGCTCGACCGCGCGGGCCGGCCCTTCGTCAAGCTCGTCGATTTCGGTATCGCCAAGGTCGTGGCTTCGGCTGATCAGAAGCTCACCACCCACGGTCTCATCATGGGCACGCCGCAGTACATGGCGCCTGAGCAGGCCGCTGGCCTCGCCGTCGACGCGCGCGCAGACGTCTACGCGCTGGGGCTGATCCTCTTCGAGTTGCTCACGGGCCACCCGCCGCTGACGGGCCAGACCGCCTCGCTCATCATGTCGGCGCACATCTCGAAGCCCGCCCCCTCGCTCCCCGCTGCTTTTCCATCTTCGCTGCGAACGTTGGTGGCGCGCGCGCTGGCCAAGAGCCCGGCCGAGCGGCCGCAGTCGATGGCCGAGGTGTTGAGCGTGCTCGCCAGCGTACCGCGCGACGTGGCGAGGCCGTGGTCGTGGCCCGTGAAGGCGGTGCTGGGCTCGAGCCTCTGCCTGGTGCTCGGCGTGACCGCATGGAACGTGTGGCCTCGGGAAGCGCCGGTGTTGCCCAGGGTCGAGCCGGCCGTCGCGCCTCGGCTCGTCTTTCAGCCGGCGCCCCAGGCGCCCCCGCCTCTCTCCGCGCAACTGCCACCGCAACCCGACGCGGGCCTCGTGCCGCTGCGACGGCGCGCTCCCGCCCGGCCGCAGGTGAGCCCGCCCGTGACGCAGCCCGGGAAGCCGTCGGCCCCGGCGTTGTTGCCCGCTGAAGGGCTGTGAGTCATTCGCCTTCGAAAGTGACCGTGGTGCCGTTGCTCGCGAACACGACGATGGCGCCGATGCCCGACACGGCGCCGAGGCCGAGCCCGAGCCCCACAGGCAGGGTGCGATTTTCGTCCCTCCCCGTCAGGCCGACGGCGAGCGCGATCGCCAGTGCTGCGACTGCCACCGTGGTGAGGAGCGTTCCGCCGACGACCAACCAGCCCGCGCTGCCTGTCTTCACCTTCAGGGAGACGCGGCCCTTCCGGGCGTGATCGATCAACACGAAAGCTCTGGAAGGCGTAATTCCCGTTCCGCCAATCATGAAATCATCGGTCGCGCGCGCGATCGGTGCATCACACGGCGCCCGGCACTCGCCATTCGGGTTGCCGTTCGCGCGATACAGCCGCAGCTCTTTCTCGGTCGATGCGATGTGCACCAGCACCGTGTCGTTCGACAACGACGCCGCGAACGCCGCGTCCACCGTGGTCGGAACGGTGGGCGAGGGGAGCGGCCTGGGGCGCGTCACGGCGAGCGGCGCGGGTGTGGCCTCGTCGAGGGGCGCCAGCTCGAAGAACTCGACGACGGGGCGCTCGAGCTGAACGATCACGGTGCGCTCCACCGGCACGCGGCCCGGCACGTCGAGCCGAATCAAGTGACGCGTGGGCGTCAGCTCGACGGTCAGCGGCACCACGCCGCCTGCGGTGCCGTCGATGGTGACGCGCGCCCTCGCGGGCAGCGAGTTGATGGTCAGCGCCTGCACCCCCAGCCTCGCGAGTTTGTCGCCGAGCGCCTTGAGCGATTGTTCGGCGGCCGGCCGCTCTGGGGAGGAGGGGCTCATGGCCAGCCAGGCCTGCCAGGCGTCGATGGCCTTGATGGTCTCGCCCGCCTGTTCCCACGAGCGCGCGATGTTGAACTTCGTCACCGGCACCGGGCGCGCAGCGAACGAGGCCTCGAACTTCACCGCGGCGCTCGCGAACTCACCTTTGGCGTAGAGCGCCGTGCCTTCGTCGAAGAGCGAGCGTGGGGTCTGGGCGAACGTCACGGACGAAACGATCAGCAGCAGCCACCAGCAACGACGAAACATGACGGCATCATGCAGACGATCGCCGGTCGCAGCCAGCGCTGATCAGCGGCGAATGACCTCGACCGGGCCGTCGAAGCCGGGTGCGCCGCGCCTGCCGGCCGCGCCCTGAGCGCCATTCGAGCCCGACGAGCCAGAGCTGCCGCCCGAGGCGTAGCTGCTCTTGCCGTTCTGGTAGCAGCTCGTGCCCGAGCCGCCTGCGCCCCCCGAACCGCCTCGCCCGCCCTGGCCACCCGGGCCGCCCTCGCCGCCCAGGCCTCCCCGCGAGCGGAAGAGCGTCTTCACCAGCGCCTCGTCGTCGCAACGCTGCCCGCAGTGCAGCTCGACGAGGAGCGATCCACCCGCCCCCCCAGGGCCGCCGTTGCCGCCCGCGCCGCCCGAGTTGCCGTTGCCCCCGTTGCCGCCTCTTCCTCCAGGCGAAGAGGGGCACATCGCGCTGCTGCCAGAGCTGCCGCTCGACCCGTTCGTGCCTGGCGACCCCGAAGCGCCCGCGCGCCCTCGACCCCCGCAGCTCCCGAACTCGACCCCTGCAGAGTTGCGCGGAATCACGAACTGCACACGCCGGCTCTTCTCGTCGACCGCCTCGACCAGCAACCCGTGCTCCGCGGGCACCACGACTGCGCTGACGAGGGGCCCGCGATCCGTCGGCGTGCCCTCGAAGCAGAACGACCCCGGCACCTGCGCCGTGAGTGGCACCTGCACCACCTGCGACAACCGCTCGCCGAGCTGCACCGGCACCACCAGGCCCTGGCCCGAGCGGGTCAGGTCGAGCGCGTCGGCCATCGCCCACTTTTGAGAAAGGTGCAGCACACCCGCGCGGTCGAGCGTGGCGAAGCCCGTGCCCAGTTGCACCTCGGCCGCGTCGATGCACGGCGTGACGGCGAGCGCAGCGGGGTCTTCACAGAAGGGAAGAGGCTCACTCCAGCCGACGTGAAAGCGGATCAGCGGTCGCAGGTCGATCGAAGGCGCACGGCGCGCGTCGTCTCCCGCGACGAAGGGTGATGCGAGCTGCGCTTCGACGTCCTGCGAGAGCCTCACGTCGACCGGCGCGACCAGGGGCGGCTGTGGCACCGGGGCAGCAAGCGACGCGAGCGGCTGAGCCCAGCGCCCCTTCGCCATCACGGCCGCCTCGACCTCTGCAGCGCGCGCTCGCACCTCCCGCACCGTCGATTGCGCGATGTGGATTCGCACGAGTCTCCTGCGCGCCGCCGTGCGCAGCGCTTCTTCGGGAGCGCGTGCGTCGATGCGCCGCAGCAGGGCCTCGTCGTCGAGCTGCAGCACGGTCGCCTCGGTGAGGGGCTGGCCGTTCACGATGCCGTCATCGAGATCGAGCAACGCGCGCAGTGACTCCACCACGGCGTTCAGCGCCTCAGTCGAGGGCTTTGCCGACAGCCGCGACCGCAGCTTGCGCAAGGCAGGTGCGGGTTCGCGTGGTCTTTTGACGAACACGTCGTACGTCGCACGCAGCCGCGCGAGGTCGGGGCGCTCGATGAAGGTGATGACGAGGCGCGAGAGGCGCTCGATGAATTCGGCGCGCAAAGGGGCCGGGAGCGAAGGCAGCAGCCGCTGCGCGCACGCACCCCAGAGCTGGTGGGGTACCCGCTCCGAGTCGAGGCTGTCGACGAAGGGTTCGACCAGCGTCGAGTCGAGGCGCGAGAAGTACGAGCGCTCGCAGACGGTGTCGTCCGCGCCCGGTCGCGACAGGTAGTGCACCAGCGCCTCGCCGGGCCACTGCGCGGAGTCGGCGCGCAGGCTCTCGAGATCGTAGCGCGCGGGAAAGGTGTGGGCGCAGCCGCAGAACATCAGCCCAAGAACGAGCGCGCCCCTCATGCAGCCCGCTTCGCCGAACAATCGCTTCATGCGGCGCACATCTACACAAGCCGGGGACTTCAGTCGCTCGCGCACTCGAGGAGCGTGGGGCTGAGCACCCGCACCAACTCGGTGGCCGAAAGTGAACACAACGAACCGCGCCCGCCTGCGTTGATGAAGGTGGAAGGAAGCGCCGTGGGGCGCCGACGTGACGTTGAGCGCGAGTGACGAAGCCGGGAACGTGGGCAGTTGTACGACGCGCCACTCGGCGAGCGACCCGGTGCTTGCCTGCCCGATGAACGAGACGCTGAAGGAGACGGCGAGCTGCCTGTCTGGCGATCGAATGCGACGGCAAGCGACCTCGTCGACGCGGCCACCGTGGTGACGCAGTCCATCGCTGACAGAGCCGCGGTCTCTCTGGGTTTGACCCGCGTCTGGGTGAGCACGACGTTTCTCCTGCTTGCGGGCGTCATGACTTGGCTAAGGTTCGACCGCAGACCAGAGGCAAAGAGCATGCAAGACTTCGATTCTGAGTCTGACCGCGCGCGCCGGATCCGGCGGTGGGATCTGCGCGAAGTCCGCGTCTGGCAGAACCGCCTGCTTGAGCATCCGTGGGCCTGTTTGGTGCTGTCGCTGCTGTCAGCGATCGCTGCCTGGGCATTCGGCTCGCAGTGGACTGGCCCTCGCGTCAGGCTGCGCGACTGGGGCGGGACCGTGCTGTGGTCGTTGGCTGCGCTGTATTTTGCCGCTTGCCTCGTGGCGGCATGGCGGCGCCGGGCCGGCAGTCCGCCTCGCTGACACCACCGACCAGGCAGGAACGAATCCGAGTTGGACCGCGCTCCCGCCTGATTTCGTCTTCTCTACGGGTCAGTCGTTGTCGTTGTTGGTGCAGGCGACGTCAGCAGGGTTGAGCCCGTTGTAGCCGAGGTCTGCGCTGGTGATGGCATTGGTGATGATGGTGTACGGCTTGTTGCCGTCCACCACGAAGTCGTCGATGCCCGTCACCGTGATGGTCTGGGGCACGTTCCAATTGACGACCGTGAAGGTGACGTTCGCTGGCAGTGCCGTACCTTCGTTGACGTCGCTCGAGGTGAACGTGAAGTCGACGTTCGCCGTCGGCTGCGCCATCAACACGACGGTGAAGGTGGCCGTGCCACCCGACTCGGTGGTGACCAACCCGCTGGTGGGGGTGACCGCCACGCCCGGGCTGTCGTTGTCGGTGTTGGTGACCGCCGGGTTGAGGGGATTGAGACCGTTGTAGACAGGGTCCGAGCTGGTCGCCGGATCCGTAATGACGGAATAGGGCTGGTTACCGTCGCGCAGCGCGTCGTCGACACCGGTGATGGTGACGAACTGCGCGGTGTTCCAGTTGGCGGGGGTGAAGGTCAGCGAGGCGACATTGATGGTGCCTTCGCTCAGTCTGCTGCTGCGCACCGGCAGGGTGACGTTGGCAGTCGGCATCGACTGCAGGCGCACGCTGAACAGCGACTGACCGCCGCTTTCGGTGGTGATCAGCCCGACAGACGGCGCGATGATGAAGCCGGCCGTGTCGTTGTCGTTGTTGATCACCGCGACGTCGCCCGGGTTGATCACGCTGTAGTTCGGGTCAACCGAGGTGGCCTGGGCGATCACGATGACGTAGAGCTGGTTGCCGTCCTGCACGAAGTCGTCGACGCCCGTTACCGTCACCGTCTGGGGCGAGGCCCAGTTGACGGTGGTGAAGGTGATGCTGCTGGGCGAGACGGTCCCCTCAGCGGTGCGCGAGGACGTCAGACCGATGCTGACCGGGCCGGTAGGCTGAGAGTTGAGCACGATGGTGAAGCCGTCCGTGCCGCCCGCCTCGGTGGTGGTGGTGTCGAGCCCGCTGATGGCCACTGTGATGCCAGCCGAGTCGTTGTCGGTGTTGGTGACGCTTACGTCGGCCGGGTTGATGACGCTGTAGTTGGGGTCGGTGGACACGGCTTGGGCGGTGACGATGGTGTAGGGCTGGTTGCCGTCCTGCACGAAGTCGTTGACGCCGGTGACGGTGACCGTCTGCGGCGCGTTCCAGTTGGCGGCGGTG
>JAYTAT010000718.1:0-7859 GCA_043737315.1 Archangium sp. | reverse complement strand
TCTTGTTCTTCTCAGCCTGGCCGACGTCGTCCGTATGACCCTCTATCTGCACGAGGAAGATCTCGGGATGCACGGTGAGCACCTGCGCGATGTTGTCGAGCAGCGGGTTGCTGCGCTTCTGAATGAGGGCCTTGCCGGTCTCGAAGTACACCTTGTCGAGGATCTTCAGCTTCTCGAAGGTGATCACGACCAGCTGCTTCTGCGCGACGGGGCAGCCAGCGTTCTCGACGACGCCCTTCTCTGAGGGGCAGTTGTCCAGGTGATCGGCAACGGTGTCGCCGTCGGTGTCTTTCGAAGGGCAGCCTTTTTCCTGCGCGATGCCGGCGGTGAGCGGGCACGCATCGACGCCATCGGCGAGGCCATCTTGGTCATTGTCTGCTTCGGGACACCCATCGCCGTCTTCGAAGTCGTCCTTGTCCTCGGCATCTTTCACGCACTGATCGCGGCGATCCACCACGCCGTCTCCATCTTCATCGGCATCGGGGCAGCCCTGGTTGGCCGCCACACCGGCGACATCGGGACACTCATCGAGCGTGTCGACCAGGCCGTCACCGTCGTTGTCATTGTCCGGAGCGCCGTCAGCATCTTCAAAACCGTCTCTGTCTTCCGCGAGCAGCGGCGCCGCATCGACGCCATTGAGCACGCCGTCTTCGTCGCGATCGAGATCCGGGCACTCGCTCAGCGTGTACCTCCGCCCTTCGGCGCAGGTGGGCTGGGTCAGCGGCGTGTTGCCGAACGCCGCGCCTGCGTAGGCACGAATCGCGGGTGTGGTGGCCTCACCGGCGAAACCGGGCCCCGCTGACGCGATGAGCTCGACTTGCCCCAGCTGCCACCGAAAACCGAGCTGGCCCTCGAGCCCGGGAGACCCACCCTCGACCGGAATGAAGGTGCGAAAGGTGACCTCACCGCGCGGACCTTCGGGGTTGACGGTGGTGATCATCGCGCCGAGGTACACCTGGCTGCCGATACGATCTTCCGCGCTGCGGGTGAGCGGCAGGTAGTCGACCGTCGAGCGGTGCAGGTAGCCCAGCTCGATGCCGTACTGCCACTTGTCGTACACGTGGCCGAGCTGAATGCGGGGAGCCGTCTCGAGGGTGCCGCCGGTGCCCTGCGCCGCTGCGGTGCCCAGGGGCAGGCCGAGGCCGACCACGATGGAGAGCGAGACGGGCTTGTGCTCACCGAGCAGATTGACCTTCGCGGTGAGCCACGGATTGCCCAGCCCCGCCGACGCGAGCACGAGGCTGCGCGTGCCGCTCTGATACACGTACACCGGCACATTGACGCCGAGCTCGAGCCAGTTGGTCAGACCGAGCGCGCCGAAGACCTGAAAGCCGAACCGATCCTGCACCAGGTTGGTGAACGTGCCGCCCTGCGAGCTGCGCAAGTTGGCATGCGTGTAGAAAGCAGAAACACCAGCGCGAAACTCAGTGGCCTCGAGCGTGCGGCCGTTGCCGATGAACAACGAGCCGCGACCTGCAGGATCGAGCCAGAGCTGTTCGATGTCTGCGCTGGGGACGGTCTGCGCTGAGGCGAGTGTGGCCGTCAGCAGCAACCCTCCAATGAACATCTTCATGAGGGCGCGAGCTACCACACTGAAGAAACTTATTTCCCTCTCTCTCTCCGGGGAAAGGGTCAGGGCCTAGTGCGCAAGTAATTCATCGAGCCGGGCAATGAACCCGGTGAGCGCGCTCTCACCACCCTCTTCATTCCATCGCTTGGCAAACGTGACCACCGCCCCCGCACCGCTCCCCTGCCCGGGCGCAACACCCGCAAGCCCACGAACGAGCCGCGAAGAAGACCACGGCACCTCGGCAAACTTCCCCTTGAGCACCCGGGCCTGAATCACCGCATCCGACGGGCGCCCAAGCCACGCGCAAGCCAGCGCCCGAATGAGCACGCCTTCAGAACCCGGCTCGGCGGCCTGCGTGCGAGCGAGCTCGAAATCTCCAGAGAACAAGGCCGCCTCTGCGATCAACGAACCCATGCCACCGAGCCCCCGAGACTCGAAACCGCGCGCTGCCGCCAGTGCCTCCTGCGCACGACCCGAGCGCAACGTCGCGCGCACGAAGAGCGCAGCCGCATCAGCACGATCGGGCCGCCGGCTCACCACGTCGTGCGCCAGAGCGCCCGCAGTTGCAGCCGCCTGCTGCGAATTTTCGAACTCACCCCGCTCGAGCGTCTCCGCCAGCAACACGCCCGCGCGAGCGGCCTCGAACTGCAGGTCGACGTCATCAGGTGTGCGTTCACGCAGCCCACTCAATTGCGCGACCAACTGCCGCGCCTCGGTGGCGTTCTTCGGCTTGCGGCGGGCACGCTCGACCAGCGCCGCGCCGAGTGCCTGGCGGCGCGCCAGCTCTTCGGCCGGATCGCGGACAGCGAGTTCCAACAGCTTGACCGCTTCATCGAAGTCGGCCAGCGCGCGGCTTGAATCGACCTCGCGCAGGGCGCTCTGCAGCCGTGCAAGGGCCGCGGTACGGCGGGCCTCGACGGATTCGGGTTCCAGCACGAGCGCCCGGTCAGCGAGTGTTTGGGCGAGCGCGGCCCAACGCAACGCCGCCTCCTGGGTCAGCCCGGGCAGTGTCGCGCGTGCCGCCGCGGTTTGGGCCAACACCACCCGCGCCTGCGCATCGGTGGCCGAAGCATCGGCGAGCCCCTGCGCGAGCACGTCGGCGAAGTCGAGGCTCTGCCGGGCCTCGTCGAACCGGGAGAGCGAGAGTGAGACGACACCCAGTCGAGCCATCGCGCGGCTGACCCGCAGCCGTTCTTCCCGCGGGGCGCTCTTCAGATCGGTGGTGCGCTGGTAGTGCCGCAGCGCCGCGGTGGTGACCTGCTCGAGCAGCGGCTCGACGCCGGGCTGGGCGCGCAGCCGCAGCGCGACGTCATCGAGGAAACGGCGCGCGAAGAGCCGGGCGCGATCTCGTTCTTCACGAACCGCCGCAGACGCGGTCGCCGCGCCCACCATCACCAGGATGATCGCGCTGAGCGCCATCACCGAGAAGAGCGTGTGTTGACGCACGAAGCGCTTGAGCAACTGCCACGAGGAATAGCGGTAACTGCCCAGCCGGCGCCCGTCGATGAAGGCCTTGAGTTCGTGCGCGAGCTGTTCGGCGGTGGTGAGCCGGCCGCTGAGCGCCGCTCTGCAGAGCCCGAGCAAATCTTCCGGAGCACCGCGCGCCCTCACCGCCCCCATCACAGGCGCTGGCAGACCGGTGACCACTTCATGGAGAATCGCGCCCAACGCCTTGAGGTCGCCTGCCCTGCCGTCAGCACGCCCGGCTTCGTCTTCAGGCGGGCCCCAGCCGAGCAGGTACACCTCACCAAAACGGCCCAGGCAGATGCTGCCGCACGAGAGCCGGCGATGCGTGACGCCGGCCTCATGCGCCGTCGCCACGCAGCGAACGATGGTCTGCACGGCGGGCAGGAGCGCGAGCCGTTCTTCAAGACCGTTCGCCCGGGTGAGCGCTTCGGCCAGCGTGTCGCCGGAGACTTGCCGGAGCGTGGCGTAGACCGCGCCCTTCACGTCACGGCCCAGTTCGTAGAGAGGCACGACCGAAGGGTGGTCGAGCCTGGCGAGCATCCGGACTTGCGCCATCAGCGCAGCGTCGGTCTCCGGGGTGGATTCGTACGCCTGCTTCCACGCGACGTCGCGGCCGAGCACCGTGTCGTGCATCGAGAGCACGCGGCCAAAGGTACCGCGGCCCAGCTCGCGGGGCGGGCCGTCTGCACGGGGCGCGGGGAAGTACCGATGGGCCTGCTCGTCGACCACGGCGGCGCGGGGGATGGTGGTGAGCGAAGGTTGTCTGAGGTGGGTGCCCGTATCGGCGGCGAGCTTGCGCACTGCGGAAGGGAGCAGCTCGAGCGTCTGCGCGGCATTTCCACCAGCGCTGCTCGAGGCACGCGTGGTCAGGCGCTCGAGCACCTGCGCGCGGGCGCGATCGAGGATGCCGCGGGAAACGAGGAACTCGGAGAGACTGCGCGACTCACCTGGCTGCGCGAGATCGCGGGCGCTCGCGAGCACGTCATCAGGCGAGAGATAGCCGAGCTGCACGCCGAGCACGGCGAACAACATGTCGCGCGCTTGAGTCACCTCTGCTTCCCCGCCCTGCGAAGCGGGCTGAGGGCTTTCGTTTTGCTCACGGGGCACCACCCAGGTGCGCATCGAGCTCAGCCAGACCCTTCGCAAGACGCTCTGCCCCGCCAAGCGTCAACGGCGTGTCGTCGGCCAACTTCTTCAACACCAGCGCAGTCGCATCCGTGCGCGACCCCACCCGCTCGCGCAGCAGCGAGGGAAACCACACCACCTGCTCCGCACACTTGAGCTCAGCGCACTTCGCCAGGTGCGAACGCGCCAGCTGCCCATTGCCCGCGAGCGCCTCGACGAGCGCGCCATACAGCGCCACCGCCATCGGAGACCCCGGCACCGCAGCGCGTGCATGCCGCCGAATCAGCTCGTCCTGCCCCGTCGCAAAGGCCGAGCTCAACACCGCCTCCTCGTACTCCGCGCCCAGCTTGAGCGACTCGATGCGCTCACCAAACACCCAGGCGCCCGCGAAATCGCCGTCGAGCAGCGCCAGCTCAGCGGCCGCGGCCAGCTCTCGATTGCGCCCTGGATCCGCCGCGAGAATGTCAGCGAGCAGACGCCGGCCATCCGCGAGCACCACGCTGCGCTCCTCACGTTCCGTCGCCGGGTGAAGCCCACGCGCCAACGAGGCCAACAACGACGCATGCGTCGCCTGCAGCTCACGCGAGTCGCGCCGCGCGCGCATGGTCTGAGCCAGCGACACCGCGCTGCGCAGCGTCTTCAACGCCTCGGCACGATCGCCCACGCTGAAGAGCCCCAGCCCCAGCGCGTCGGACTGCTCGAGCACGGCGACCGCCGCCCGCTGCTCATCTGGAGCCACCCGATAGTGCTCCCACGCCGCCTTCTGCGCCCGCCGCGCGATCTCGAGGCCCAGCCGCGTCTCACCCCGCGCGTATCGAATGAGCGAAATGCGAGAGAGCAGCAGCGTGTGCGCCGCCAGCACCGCGGGGCTCGCAGGGGCCATCGCCCTCACCCGCTGCGCACTCTCCAACTGACCTTCGAGCAGCGCCAGCGCTTCGGGCTCGTTGCCTTCGTCGAGCAGGAGATCCGCCCGCCACACCTCGTGCTCCAGCTGCGCTGCGTTCGCTTCCGGATCATCGGGGTGCTGCTCGAGCAAGGGCCCCAGCATGCGTCGCGCCTGCGTGAGCGACTCACGTGCTTCAGCCCTTCGGCCGAGCCGCCAATGCTGATGGGCCAGCCCATTCCACGTGCGCGCGAGCAGCAATCGATCTTCTCGCGAGCTGCGCACGGGGTCGACGTCAGCGGAGAACGCCTCGATCGCGTTGTGAGAGAGTTGAACGATCACCTCCATCGTGCCGGGCACGTCAGAGAGCGTGGGCGCCACGTCAGCGAGGAAGAACCGCGCCATCTGCCGCGCTTCATCGCGTTCGCGGCCCGCGCTCACCGCCGAGAAGATCGAAAGACCCAGCAGCGCCACCAGCGTGGCCAGCGCAAGCGTTGCCTTCCAGCGGTGGCGCTTGAGCACCCGGCCGGCCACTTCGCGGAAGCTGTAGTCGTAGGCACGCACGCGCCGGCCCGCAAGAAAATCTTCCAGCTCGAGCGCGAGCTCACCGGCGTGCGGATACCGATCCTCCCGATTCCACGCGAGCGCGCGTTCACACACCGCCACCAGCTCAGGGGGCGCAGCGGGCTCGAGCGACTTCACGCGCTCCGGCGGCCTGCTGCGCACGTCGGCCAGCACGTCCCACGGGCTCTTCCCCACGTAGGGAGCGCGCCCGGTGAGAATCTCGAAGAGCATCGCGCCCAGGCCCCATACGTCGGAGCGCGCGTCGAGCTCATCGCGGCTGCCCTGCGCCTGCTCTGGCGACATGTACGAAGGCGTGCCGACCGGCCCGAGATCACGCCCACCAGTCAAATCGGGCGCGAGCTGCACCGTGCCACGCGTGCGATCGGCCCGCCCCATCACGCGCGCGAGGCCCCAATCCATCACGGAGGTCTCACCGTGCGGCCCGAGCATCACGTTTTGCGGCTTGAGATCGCGGTGCACCACTTCGCGGTGATGCGCAGCGGCGAGGGCCCTGCACGCGGTGAGCAGATCGGGCACCAACGCGAGCCGGCCCTCGAGCGTGCGGGTGTCGGCGAGCGCCTGGGCCAGCGTGCGGCCGCGCACCTGCCGCATCGTGTAATACACGGTGCCGTCGCGGCGCCGGCCCAGCTCGTACACGGGGACGATCGCCGGGTGCTCCAGCTGGGCTGTCACGCGCGCCTCTCGCAGGAAACGCGCCTCGAGGTTGTGCACGTGGAGCGTGTCGAACTTGAGGTTCTGGGTGATCTCCCGGTGCAGCTCCTTCATCGCCACGTCGCGAGACAAAAAGTGATCACGCGCGACCACCACGCGCCCGGCGCCGCCACGGCCCAGCTCTTCGAGGCGCCCCATCGGGCCCGTGTTGAAGGTGTAGCGGCCCCTGGCTTCAGCGCCGATGTTCTCGGGCGTCTCGAGGCTGTCGAAAGACGCCGAGGTGCGCACGTCAGGGGTGGCCCCGGGCCTCAGCGTCGACTCGAGCCCGGTCAGGCTGGCTTGCGAGAGCGCCGGCAGACTGCGAAGCGTGATCGCCGCGTCGCCGCCATGCACTGCGACCGCTTCGGCCACGAGCGCGTCGACCAACTCGAGCTGCTTGCCATCGAGAATCCCGCGCTCGCGCAGCACCTCGCCCAGACTGGCGCCGGTCTCGCGCTGCACCAACCACTGCGCACCCGCGGCCATGACTTCACTTGCGGGCGCGAACCCCAACTGCTGAACGAAGAGCGCCTGAAGAAGATCGTGATCGCTCGTCACGGATGTTCACCACCCTCTTCGTGATCGCCGGGGTGCGAGAACTCGAGCTCCATCTTCTCGGCTTCGTGGCGGCAGGTCTCGAGAGCGACCAGCGCGCGGTGATCGACGCCGCCGTCAGAACCGGCGATTTCCGCCAGGCGCGCGCACGCAGCCAGCTGGGCTTCCAGCCGCGGCGGCCTGCGCCCATTGCCTCCGAGCGCGAGGGGCGTGCGCACGCGCTGACGGCGCCCGGCGTCGATGCTCTTGAGCAGCCTGTGCGCCTCGGCGAAATGTCTCGAGCTGACGGGAACACGTTGCAGGTCGAGGATCACCGCGTCGAAGCGCTGATCTTCGGGGCGAGCCGCCTGTTCGATCAACGCGCGGTGCTGCAGCTGCGCACGAGCCAACGCCTCAGCCGCCTCATCGCGGCACGAGCACAGCAGCAAAGCGAACAAGACGACTGACCGAAACACCGCACCCTCTTACTTCTCTCCCCGGAAGAGAGGGAGAGGGCCCAGGTCAACGCCGCCGAAACAGGCCCAGGGCCAGCAAAGCCAGCAGCGGGGAGACACTTCCGCACCCGCACCCCATGGGGGCTTCCTCGCCAAAAGGGCCGGTGCCCGCGTCGGTCAGTTCGACCCCGGCATCGACACCCGCGTCCACCCCCGCATCGACGCCCGCATCCGACGGGTGCGCAAACCCACCCTCGGGCGGAAAGCCGACGATCACGATCTCTGCCGTGGGCACCGTACGAGAGCACCCGGTCGAGAAGCCCGTCAGCTCGGGGCTGCCCGCCTCGGCCCACGCCGACCACAAGAGCGACGACATCACGGTGACCCCATCACCCCAGCGGCGCGCCGTGAGCTCACGCGTGCTCGAATACAGCGCAGGAATGCTCCCCGCCGCCGCGGTATCGGCCGCGATCAACTGCGGCACCACGCCATTGCCGACGATCACCACATCGAAGATGTTGTTGCGCGGATCAGCGAGCCCCGCGGTGCC
>JAYTAT010000717.1:0-19427 GCA_043737315.1 Archangium sp. | reverse complement strand
TTTTACGCGGTAGGGCCCGCCGGTTCGAAGTGCTCCGGCACCTTTGGCACCACCAGCAGAAAGAGCAGCGAAAGCACGACCGACATCGCGAACACCGGCTGAAAGCCCACTGCGTCGACGAATACACCACTGAGCAGACCGGGCGCCGCCTTGCCAATCACCTCCACCGACGCGAGCAGCGTGAAGTGCGTCGCACCGATGCGGCGATCCACCGACGACATCATCAGCGCGAACATCGAAGTGGTGAGCAGCCCACCAAAGAAGTGCTCCGCGCAGGTGAGCGGCACGACGGTGAACTTCGTGGGCAAGGCGAAGCCCGCCACCAGGGCCCACTGCGCAAGCAGCGGCAACAGGCGCAACGTGCCGGTGAGCATCACCGCGCGAGTCAATCGCAGCCTCGTGGCGATCACCCCGCCGAGCAAAGAGCCCGCGATCGAGGCGATCATGCCCCACGAGCCCAGCCACAACGCGACGTCTTCCTTCGGCACATGGTGCACCCGCACCATCCACGCTCCGAACATCGCGTCGGCGAGCGTCTCGCCCATTTTGTACGTCGCGACGGCGAGAAGCAGCCAACGCACACCCGGCCGGGAAAGCAGCTGCTTGATGCGAGCCCAAAGTTCACGCCAACTGACGGCGGTGCCCGGGTCAGTGGCGCGCGGAGCAGGCTCTTTCGTGAAGACCATCAGCGTCATCACCGCCAGGCACAAACCGGCCATGGTCAGGAACAGCGTGCTCCAGTTGCCCTTCGCAAAGAGCCCGACCAACAGTCCTCCACCCGTGAGGATGCCGATCTTGTAGCCGACCACCTGCGCAGCATTGCCACCTCCGAGCTCGCGGGGCTCGAGCAGATCCACCGCGAGCCCATCGACTGCGATGTCTTGCGTGGCGGCGAACAGGTTCATCATCAACACGCAGATGAGAAACGGGGTGAGGGTCTCGCGCGACAGGGGGAACATCGAGGCCGCCACGCATGCACCTGCGAGCAGCAGCTGCATCGGGATGATCCACGACCGCCTTCGACCGAAACGAGCCGAGGCATACCGATCGACCAGCGGCGCCCACACCATCTTGAGCGCCCACGGAATGGCCAGCGCGCGGGCCAGCGACACCTCGGTCATCGTCAGGCCGAGCTCAGTCAGGTACAGCGGCAGCGCGTTCGACTGAAAACCGAAGGGCAGCCCCTGCGCGAAATAGAGCGAAGCGAGCAGGCCGAACTTCCACGGAGCAACACCGCTCAGCCCGACTCTCACGCGGTGAACATCTCGATGAACATGCGCTCGAGCTGCAACCTGGTCGAGCCGTTGCGCTGGGTGATGGCGTTCTTCGCTTCTTCCAACAGACCCGCGCGGCGCTGCAGGCCGGCCGGTGAGACGCGCGAGGCGGCCGCCATCGCCAGCGGAGCGAGGTCAGCGTTCACCAGCCCCTCAGCACCGACCTGGGCCAGCGCGACGTCGCGAAACCAGATCTGAAGCACGTCGATGCCCGCCTCTGCCGTGCCGCGGTCTTCACCCATCGTTTCGGCCAACGCGATCCACCCGCTCGCGTCACCGGGCGTCAGCTGCTCGAACGCCTCGATGGTCTCGCGCCGTTGCTCCAGCGCCTTCGGGTCGAGCGCCAGCGCGCGGGCCATGCTCCCTGCCGCCATCGCTGCGATCTGCCGGGCGAGCCCGTCTTCCATGCCCTTCTTCGAAGACGCCTTCACCTTGCTGGCGATCAGCTCGAGGGGAAGCGGCCCGAACGCCGCCTTGGCGCAGCGGCTGCGAATGGTGGGCAGCAGCTTGTCGGGCGCCGACGAGATCAGGATCAGCACCGTGTCGCGCGGCGGCTCTTCGAGCGTCTTGAGCAGCGCGTTCTGCGCGGGCGGATTCATCGCGTGGGCAGTGACGAACAGCGCCACCTTGTGGGGTGCTTCGAGCGCGCGGAAGGCCAGGCGCTCCTGCAGCTGACGCACCTGCTCGATGCGGATGTCGCGCGAGGGCGTGTTGGTGAAGTCGCTGCGGCCCGCCATCCCCCGTTCGACCTGCTCGGCTTCCGGCAGCACCCAGGTGACGTCAGGGTGGTTGCGGCGCACGACGCGGGTGCACGCAGCGCAAATGCCGCAGCCGATGTACGGCTTCTCGAGGCAAACCAGCGCCTGCGCGAAGCCCGTGGCAGCGAGCTCTTTGCCCACGCCATCGGGGCCGTGAAACAGCCACGCGTGATGTACCTGCTTCTTGCCGAGCGCCGAGTTGAGCGCGTCGACCGCGTGACCCTGCGACTGCACGTCAGACAGCGGCACGATCGCCTCCCGCCCAGCGGTAGGTGATGTGTTTGACCTTCTCGAGCTGCGGCGTTCCGGGGGGCGCTTCGTTCACCAGCACCTTGCCAGACTGGATGAGCTCGTTGAGCGCCAGCACCACCCGGCCGCGGCCCATGAAGGTGTTCATGCCGACTCGTTCGGCCAGGCCGTGCAGCGTCTGAGGCCCATGCGCGCGCAGCGCAGGCTCGAGCTGCGTGGCCACCTTCTTGTTCCGGCGGGTCTGCAACCAGAATGAGATCCCGACGCCGACGGCGGCCGCGAGCCCGGGCATGAAGTAGTCAGCCATGGGCGTCGCGTACCACAACCGTGACCACGCTCGGCGTTCCGGTATGGTCTGCCGCGCCCGCGATGAAGCCCCGAACGGTCCACCCCTTCATGTTGGCTTTGGTGTGCGTGCCCGCGATCGGCCTGGCTGTATCGCCGCTTCTCGAGCTGCTGCGCTCGCACACCGAATTCGGCAGGCACCATCTGGTCGGCGCCAGAGGAGCGGCGGCGGTACACGTGCTCGCCTCGAGCGTGCCGGTAAAAAGGGGCGGCACCACGGCGCTTCGGGGGCCTGGCCCCATCTCGGGAGACGTCGTGCTCTTCGCAGCGGTGGAGCTGTCCCCATGACCTTCTTTCAAGGAAACCTCGCGTTGGTGCTGGGCGTCGTCGCGTTCATCGGCGCGTACCTCACGGCGCGCTTGAGCAAAGACGAGCGGCACCGCGCCGACGTGTTGGGCTCGGTGAAGTGGCTCGGGTTCTTCGTTGCGCTCCGCATCAACGCGTTCTGGCTGCAGCACGTGCTCCCCCCAGAGGCGCACGCCTACCTGCGCGTCGCCTGGACGCTGGCTTTCGCGTTCGGCATCACCCGGTACGGCGTGGCTTCAGCGCTGTGGCTGCGGCGGCGAGTCAGCTCGGTGGTCTCGGCGAAGATCCACCGCGACGTCATCGATTTCATTCTCTACGTCGTCATCACCATCCCCATCCTCAAGACGCAGCTCAAGCTCGACGTCACCACGCTGCTGGGCACCTCGGCGGTGCTCTCGTTGGTGCTCGGCTTCGCGCTTCAGGACACGCTGGGAAATCTGTTCTCAGGGCTGTCGTTGCAGCTCGAGTCGCCCTTCGACGTGGGCGACTTCATCAGGGTGGGCGACAAAGAAGGTCGGGTCGTGCAGATCGCCTGGCGCTCCACGCGCATCGAGACGCTGCGGCACGAGGCGATCACCATTCCCAACTCGCTCATCGCGAAGGAAAAGGTCACCAACTACACGCGCGGGGGCCTGCCGATCGCGATCGATCTCGAGTTCGGCGCCAGCTATTCCGCCCCGCCCAACTTCGTGAAGGCCGAGGTGATGGAAGCGCTGCGTGAGTCACCGCTGGTCTTGAGCGAACCGCCGCCGTGGGTGCGGGTCTCGAACTTCGGCGAGTCGTCGATCACCTTCAAGGCGCGTATCTTCATCTCGGATTACGCCGCCGTGCCGCACGTGACCGACGAGGTGCTGGGCCGGCTCTGGTATCGCTTTGGCCGCACCGGCATCGAGATCCCTTTCCCGCAGCAGGTGGTGCACTTCCGCACCGAAGAGCGAACGAAGGCCGACCCGGATCTCGCGCTGCTCAGCGATCACCCGCTGTTCAAGCCCTTCCCCGTGGAAGAAGCGGTGGGGCTCTCGCGCTCGGCGCTCGAACGGAAGTTCGGCGTGGGTGAAGAGGTCATCACCGAGGGCCGCTCGGGGAGCTCGTTCTACGTAGTGGTCTCCGGAAAGCTCTCGGTGCGTGCGGGTACGCCCCCCAAGGAGATTGCCGTTCTCGAGCGCGGGGCTGCGTTCGGAGAGATGTCACTGCTCACGGGTGAGCCGCGCAGCGCCACGGTGACCGCGATGGAAGACTGCACGCTGCTCGAGATGGGCCGCGAGGTCTTCGCGCGTCACCTCGAAGCGCACCCAGAGCGCCTCGCTCAACTCGCGACGATGATCGACGAGCGCAAGGCAGGCCTCGCAGCAGCGTTCGTGGCCAACAACCCCGGCAAAGCGCCCGCGCCCGGGAAAGCCCTCGACCGCCTTCGTGAGATCTTCCGTCTCCGCGCGCCGTGACTAGCGGTGACTAGCGGGGTTGCCGCTGACGTGACCAGTTCGCCTGAAGCGAAGACTTCCCGATCGAATGCACGCCCCTCCCGCCTTCTTCTTGTAGCGGTCCATTTCGATCAGCAGCACGTCGGTCAGTTCAGCGACTCGAACCGATGCTGCACTCGGACTTCAAGGCGCACTGCTGGCAGTTCATCTTGATTGGCTTCGCCGGACACGCGCCGCTCATGCCGTAGTGGCACAGCGCGAAGTCGTACCGAACGGGGTCTGCTGGATCGAGCAGGCGCAACGAAGCGGTCACCTCTTCCGCGGTGGCCCAGCCGATGGTGCTGCGTTTCGTAAGACCCAACCACTGCGAGATCCGCATCACGTGCGTATCGAGGGGGATCATCAACTCGGAAGGAGAGATCTGCTTCCACACGCCGAAGTCGATCGGGTCTG
The DNA here is from genome assembly GCA_043737315.1 of Archangium sp. GTDB lineage: Bacteria > Myxococcota > Myxococcia > Myxococcales > Myxococcaceae > Archangium_A. The sequence goes on along the minus strand of JAYTAT010000717.1, from coordinate 14,621 downwards.
GTCCGCGCACCATCCAGCGCAGGTAGAGGTTGAGCCGCTTTGCCGCCCCCGCTTCGGCAAAAGGCAGCAGGTGATGCAGCCCGCGAATCGGTCCGAGCTTCTTGACGATCTGCGCTTCGGGGGCAGCTGCGCGCAGGCCCCTGGCGAACCGAGCCAGCGTGGTCTGCCACGACGCATCACGGCCAGCGATGAACGCGCCTTCGAGCGAGCCGTACTTGTCGAGCGTGCGGCCCATGCCCAGCAGCAGCACCGCCACGTCGGAAGGCAGGTTGAAGCGGTACACGAAGCCCTCGAGCAGCGTCTTCGCCCCCTCCACGTCGAGTGCAGCCAACGCGCGCGCAGGCTTCGAACCCAGCCCGTCGAGGATCGAGGCGATCTTCGGCTTGAAGAGATCCGCCCGCCCGTACGCGAGCGAAGCCGACAACAAGGCCACCGTCTCGATGTCGCGCGGATCCGTATACCGGTGCGGGAACTCCACCGGATCCGCCTTCACCCTCGCCTGCCACGGCCTCGACTCCACGAAGGCGTCGAGCAACGAGCGCAACCGCGTGATGCGTTGCTCCTTCAGCGCAGCATCTCTCTGACGGCGTGTTCGAGCTCGGGAACGATGAGCCTGGTCACCGCCAGCTCGACCGCCTTGGGGCTGCCCGGCAACACGAACACCAGGGCGCCGTGAATCACGCCGGCCGTCGCGCGCGAGAGCCACGCCTTGCTGCCGATGTCCTGAAACGACAGCGACCGGAACAGCTCACCGAACCCATCGAGCCGCTTGTCGAACTTCGCCTCGAGCGTCTCCACCGTCACATCGCGGCGGCCGACACCCGTACCGCCGGTGAAGATCACACAGCGCGCGCCATGTTCCAGCGCGTGCTCCAACGCGTGAACGATCGCGGCAGGCTCATCTTTCACCAGCTCGAAGCCCAGCATCGTGTGGCCCGCTGCGATGAGCAGCTTCTTCGCGAGCGGCCCGCCTTCATCGGTCGTGGCAGTGCGGCTGTCTGAGCAGGTGATCACCCAGCACCCGACCGCGCTCTCCGCGTGGCCATGATGGTGATGATCGTGATCGGGGTGATGGTGGTCGTGACCTTCGTGAGCCATGGGCTACTCCGTGGGGAAATCGATGACGTGCAGCTGCCCGTCTTCGACCTGCGTGGGATATGCGGGCTGATCGTCTGCGATGCCAGGCGAAGTGACGTTCTCGCCGGTGTCGAGATCGAACCCGATTTCATGGCAGGGGCAGATGACCAGGTTCTTCTCGAGGTGCCCGCCCGACAGCAGGCAGCCCGCGTGGTTGCACCAATCATCGAGCGCCTTGAACTTGCCGGCCACACACGCCACCAGCACGTTCCGCTTTCCGACTGCGTAACCCCGCAGCTCACCTTCCTTCAGGTCGGCCGGGCCCAGCTTGATTCGTGTCACGGCACTCCACCTAACCCAGATTCATCGTTATGAGACTCCCATGAGGCCTGTCGACAAGAGCGTGGTGGTCAAGGCGCTGAAGGACATGAGCGCGTACCTGCAGCTCAAGGGCGAGAACTCGTTCAAGACGCGCGCGTACGACCTCGCCGCCGAACGAATCGCCAGCCTCACCGAAGACCTCCAGGCCCTGGTCGAGCAGAAGCGCCTCACCTCGCTGCCCAACATCGGCGAGAGCATCGGCGCGAAGATCTCTGATCTCGTGCTCACCGGAAAGATGAGCGCCCTGGAAGAAATGAAGGCCGCCTGGCCCCCGCGCATCATGGAATTGATGCAGGTGCAGGACCTCGGCCCCAAGAAGGCCAAGGCGCTGTTCGAGCTCCTGGGCGTCGGTTCGATCGATGACCTCGAGAAGGCCTGCAACGATCACCGCGTCCGCGACTTGAAGGGCTTTGGCCAGAAGACCGAAGACAAGCTGCTCGCGGGTATTGCGCTTGCCCGCCGCTCGATGGGCGCCGGCGGCCGCAAGTCATTGGGCGGCGTGGAAGAGCAGGCCAACGCGCTGCTGGCCTGGGTGAAGAGCGCGCCCGGCGTGATTCGCGCCAGCCTGGGTGGTTCGGTGCGCAGACGCCGCGAGACGGTGGCCGACGTCGACATCATCGCCAGCGCCGCCGACCCCGCGCCGGTCTTCGAACACTTCGGCAAGTTCCCCCAGGTCGCCGAGCACATGAGCTCGGGCGAATCGAAGGCTTCGGTGCGCCTGATGATCACCGACCTTCAAGTCGACCTCCGCGTCTTGCCCGACGAAGACTTCGCCTCGGCGCTGCACCACTTCACGGGCTCGAAGGCGCATCACATTCGCCTGCGCGGCATTGCCAACGACAAGGGCCTGACCATCTCGGAGTGGGGCGTCTTCCGCATGGGCGAGGCCCCCGCCGTGCAGAAGAAGGGCACCGCGAAACACGAGGGCGCGCAAGAGAAGCTCCCCATCAAGGACGAGGCCGAGCTCTACGCGCTGCTGGGCATGCAGTACGTGCCCCCCGAGCTGCGAGAAGACTGGGGCGAGATCGAAGCGGCGCTCGCCCACACGCTCCCCGAAGACCTGATCACCGCCGAAGACATCCGCGGCAACGTGCACATGCACACCGTGTGGAGCGACGGCAAAGACACGCTCGAGGCCATGGTGCGGGCCGCGAAAGAGCTCGGCTACACGTACGTCACCGTCACCGAACACTCGCAGACCTCGAACTACGCGGGCGGCCTGTCGCTGGAGCGGCTCAAAGCGCAGTGGGCAGAGATCGATGCCGTTCAGGAAAAGTTTCCCGAGGTGAAGCTGCTCAAGGGCATCGAGAGCGACATCCTCGAAGACGGCTCGCTCGACTACCCCGACTCGGTGCTCGAGCAGCTCGACGTGGTGATTGGCTCCATCCACCAGCGCTACTCGCAGGATGAAGCGGCGATGACCAAGCGCGTGCTCAACGCCTTCGACAATCCGTACCTCCACGTGTGGGGCCACCCGACCGGTCGTTTGCTGCTCAAGCGCGACCCCGCCCCCATGCGAATGGATGAGATCCTCGACAAGGCCGCGAAGAAGGGCATCACCATCGAGATCAACGGCTGCCCCGACCGCATGGACCTCGCGTCAGAGAACGTGCGCAAGGCCCTGGAGCGTGGGCTCAAGCTGGTGGTGAGCACCGACGCCCACTGCGTGGGCGAGCTCAAATCCCACCTGCCGTACGCGATTGCGTCTGCCCGCCGTGGATGGGTGCGCAAAGGCGACGTGCTCAACACCAGAGACGTGAAGGGCTTCCGCGAAGGGCTCGTTCGCCGCTGAGTCTCAGGAAGATCGAGCCGTCACCTCGCCGATGAGAGGCACGATCTTCCAATGTTCCTCCAGACGAGCCGCGAGAGTCTCTGAGACGTGATGGTCACGCGTGATCGTCGGCCAGACATCCAGGGCCTTCTCGACGACCTCGCGCATGCGAAAGGGGGCTCCGCGCCAGTCATGGCGAATCCTTTACAACAAGCGACCCCAGCGAGGGCCGGTCCGTCTCCGCCCAACGCGCGCGACGCTCGAACGCGGATGAGGACGCAGCGCGAGCGAGCATCTTCTGAAGCGCTCATCAGTGGGCTCCTGGAGCGGCTTCAGCTTGAACGATCAGTCGAGGTCGTAGCGAACGATGACGCCGTTGTGATCCGACGCGTAGCCGGTGTCGACCTTCGTAGAGACCTTCTTCAGGCCCGGGTGCTTCGTGCTCATCACGTAGTCGAGGGTCGAACTGCCGTGCGTGCCGGTGCGGAGCCCGCTGTCGTAGTCGACCTTGTTGCCGAAGACCTTGAAGTGGTTGCGGTTGAAGTCGCCGGTGATGGTGACCGGGTGACCCTTCTTCTCGAAGCGCTCGACCAGCTTGCCCATCTTGGTCATGTGCTGGTTCCACATCGCCTTGCGCCACGGGTCGCTGCGCTGGATCTTGGTGTTCCACGCCCCGCTGACCAGGTGCGTGTTCATGTGGATCATCGTCTTGCCGGTCTCTTTGTTCTGGAGCTTCACCCACGCGACGGTGCGGTGAGGCGAGACGCCGGCCTGGCCGCCGTGCATGCGCTCTACGCCCGAGTCGAGCAGCTTGAACTGGTCGCTCTTCCACGAGATCGGCGTCTGCAGGCCCTTCGGCATGAAGTGATTGAAGCCCGGCAGGTTGCGAATCGCCTGGCGGTAGCGCTCCGGAGCGATCTCTTGCCAGCCGATGATCTCCCCCGTCTTCGCGGCCTTGCGCACGTCGTGGAGCACCTTGTCCTGGCTCATCAGGGGGTTGCTCTTCACGTTCATGCTGACGACGTCGAAGACTCCCTTGCCCGGCTCGCTGACCCCGGTGGGTCCAGTCAGACCGAGGCCGAGCGCCTTCGAAATGCGCCCTCCGACGATGCCGTCTTCCTTCCAGCCACGGCTGTGCTCGAACTTGACGACCGCCGCCTTGGTCTTCTGGTCGAACTTGTTGTCGACAGCGCCCTTCAGCAGCTTTCGCTCTTTGAGTTCTTGCTCCAGCTTCCGAACCGGTGCGCCTGCGGAACCAACGCTCAGTCGTCGAATGGGGCTCATGTGGGATTTATCGGTCCGGAGCGATTCTGAGGGTTCAGGGAAAAGCGCCAACGGCCATTACAAAAGCGCACACATTTTTCGTCCGCCTCGCTCTGAGCCACTCGTCTACAGTCGACCTCGCAAGATGATTCCGCAGACGGCCGATGGCGTGGTGGGTTCGACCTTAGGTCCCTTCAAGATCACCAAAGTGATCGGCAGGGGCGGAATGGGCACGGTCTACCTCGGCGAACATTCGGTCATTGGCAGCCGGGTCGCCATCAAGGTGCTGCAAGACAAACTGGCCTCCGACGAAGGCCTGGTCGCGCGGTTCTATGCCGAAGCGCGGGCGGTGAACCTGATTGGCCACGAGAACATCGTCAACATCTTCGACATGAACGTGGTCCCTCCGCACCGGTATTACCTGGTGATGGAGTACCTGGAGGGGAATCCGCTCAACTACATCCTCACCGCCCCCGTTCCGATCGCGACCTCTGTCCCGATTCTGATTCAAGTGTGTGACGCACTGCAGGCCGCTCACGACGCGGGCATCGTTCACCGCGATCTCAAACCCGAGAACATCTTCCTCATCAAGCGCGGCCGCGCCGAGAACTTCGTCAAGGTGCTCGACTTTGGCCTCGCCAAGCTGCTCGACACCGAGCGCAGCTCGTCGAACACCGCCGCGGGCCTCATCGTCGGCACCCCAGAGTTCATGTCTCCCGAGCAGGCAAACTCGTCTCCGGTCGATGGCCGCAGTGACATCTATTCACTGGGCTGCATCGCCTGGTTGCTGGCCACCGCGCGGCTGCCGTTTCCCCAGCGCGGTCTGACCGATCTGCTGGTCGCCCACCGCACCCAGAACCCCAGGCCTCCGCACGAGGTGGTGCCCAATGTTCCGCGCGAGCTGAGCGCGGTGATCATGAAGGCGATGTCGAAGCCGCCTCAGGATCGGTACCAGTCGGCCAACGAGTTCGCCGCCGCCCTCGAAGCGGCGCTCAAGGCGTCGGGCATGCAGCAGGTGATGATCACGCCTGAGCCCAGGGCAGCTCCCGAGCCCAAGGCGCCCCCCCCGGGCACCACCGCCAAGCCGCTCCAGCGACACACGGCTCGCTTCGATGCCGTCGTCGCGAGGTTGGATGGCACGAAGCTGGGCACCCTGCAGTGCAACGACATCTCGAAGGGGGGCATGTTCCTCTCGACCACCGGTGAGCTGCCCCCGGTTTTTTCGAGGCTGAAGATCACCATTCCTTCCGCCAGCAACCTCGACCTGCTGGCTGAGGTGGTGCGTCACGTGCCCGCTGACCAGGCCAAGGCGTGGGCGATGCAACCGGGTTTCGGGGTGCAGTTTCTCGACGTGACCGCGGGCCTTCGTGAAGACATCAATCGGCTGGTGCAGGGGCTGCCCGTGCAGCCGCGCGCTTCGCCTTCAGGGGTCAACAGCCAGAGCATCGAGGCGCTGCTCGCCAAGTACCGCGACCGCATGAATGGCGATCACTACATCGTGCTCGCCCTGCCCCAGACCGCCGACATGACCGAGATTCGTTCGCGCTGCGCCGAGGCCGATGCGCAGCTCAACGAGCTCAAGAAGAAGACCCACAAACCCGGGGAAATCGCGCAGCTCGAGTCGGCCATCGGCCGGGTGCGGGCAGCGCGCGAGGCCTTGAGCAACCCGGGCCCCCGGTCGCGCTACGACGCCAATCGCGGCAACTGGAGGGGCATCGCGCGGTGCGTTCTCGGTGGGCTGGGCCCCCTCGATCTCGAGCGGCTTCGCCAGGAGTTCTTGAGCGAACACCCCAGCGCGGCCGGCTCGGCTCACGTGAAGTTCCTGGCCTCCAAAGGGTACGAGCACAACGACCAGCTCAAAGAGGCCCTCGACGCGTGTGAGAACGCGCTGCAGATAGACCCGCTCAACCTTCAGCTCCACCAGCGGCAGGCCATGCTCGCGCGGAAGCTGAAGGAAGGCAGCGCGCGGCCCTGATTCAAGCTCTGGCGCCGCTGGATGCCCGGGTGCAGCGCTGGCTTTCGGTCAGCGCGGTGCGCGAGGCGGTGACCGTCTGGGCGGTGTGTTTCGGCGCGACCGTGATCGCATTTCAGGCGTGGGCCCCCGCGGCGAAGGTGATCGCGACCGTCGGGTTTCTCTACCTGCCGCTCTATGCGTGCCGCGCACGGGGGGAAGACTGGCCTGATTTCGGCCTCTCGATGCGCACGCTGGGCAGTGACTTCAGGCAGTTTCTGGCGGTCTCCGCCGTGGTGTTTCCGCTCTTCATCGCCGGGTACGTCGCGTTCACCGTGCTCTGGCCGATGATTCCTGCCGGGGTTGCAAGAGCGCTCACGCCGTACACGGGGGCGGTCAACCCGCACTTCGATTTCAGGCTGCCCGACCGGTTCACCGAGTGGGCGATCGATGACCTGTTCGTCGTCGCGTTGCCTGAAGAGTTTTTCTACCGCGGGTATCTGCAGACGCGGCTTCGTGACGCGTGGCCCAGGGGGCGATTGTTCTTCGGGGCTCGACTGGGCGCGGCGTTCTGGTTGACCGCCCTCTTGTTCGCGCTGGGGCACCTGGCGATTTTTCAGGTCTGGCGGTTGGGGGTGTTCTTCCCGGCGCTGCTCTTTGGGTGGATGCGCGAGCGGAGCAACTCGGTCGTCGGGCCCGCACTTTTTCATGCGGCGGCGAACCTGCTCATCAAGGTGCTCGACGCGAGCTTCTTCGGGCGGGTGTGACCCTATTGGATGGTGACCGAGAGCTTCCGATCGATGGCGAGCGTCGCGCCGTCGGGCAACGCGACCCAGCCTTCACCCGCGGGTACCCCGGTCGCTACGACCACGGAGCGGCGACGGCGATGATCTCGAACTGACGGCACGGCGTCGCTCGAATGAACCGTCAGCTCGTGCCGCTCGCACTCAGCCCGGCCCTCGAGCAGCGCGTAAGAGAGACTCTGGGCGCCACGTCTGGTGGCGACGACGACCTTGCCGTTGCTGGCGACCAGGGCGAACGATGGCCTCGAGGTGACCCCGGCTCCACCCGAGACCTGCTCGATCGCCTTCGCGCACGACAGCAATCGCGCCGCGGCGGTGGCGGCATCGAGTTGCGGATCTTCGATTCGCCCAATGTCCCTCAGCTCGGCCAGATACCGCGCGAAGGCGGCTTCTTCCCAGGTGGGCCCCCGCACGGCGGCCGCGAGGAATTCAGGCAGCTCTTCGCGCAGCCGCTCTCTGACCTGGTCACCCCGTTCGAGGTTGCCGACCGCACCGAAGAGCCACTGGCGGAAACGAAAAGGTTCGGCGCTGTCTTCAATGCCTTGCCCGACGCTGAGCGCCCGGCTGGCCATGAGGGCAACCTCGGAGTCTGGGGCCTCCCACGCTTCTTCAGCCGGAGCCCCCAGCCCGTACCGGCGCTGCACCACCTGCCCGTCTTGCCAGCACCCCACGCCCACCACCGAGCCCCGGTCGAAGGTGAATTGCGGGCGGACCCGGTCCAACTCGCACCGCAGCAAGGCGGCATCAGACGTGATGAGGGCGAGTACCTGCGACATTGACGATTCCTAACCGGCCTGTTCAAGCGTCTCAACACGCCGCGAGGAACGCCACTTCCCCTGTCGGGAAGTAAGCGCACCGGAAGGAAACACGGTAGCTTCTGCCTCATGTCCGAAATCGCGGTCGGCATCGACCTCGGCACGTCGTATTCGTGTGTTTCTGCAGTCATCGATGGGCAGCCCACGGTCATCCCCAACGAGTGGGGAGAGCTCATCCACGCTTCGTGTGTATCGTTCCTGGAAGACGGGAGTGTGCTCGTCGGGAACGCGGCCAAGAAGAACATCATCACCAACGCCGAAAACACCGTTTATTCGGCGAAACGGTTGATCGGCCGCTTCTTCTTCTCCGACGAGGTGAAGAAGGCGACGACGGTGATGCCGTACACGATCGTCGAAGGCCCCAACAACTCGGTGCGCATTCAGGCGCGCGGCAAGACGTACTCACTGCCTGAAATCTCAGCGCTCGTGCTCAAAGAACTCAAGGCCATCGCCGAGAGCTACCTGGGCGTGCCGGTGAGCAAGGCCGTGGTGACGGTGCCCGCGTACTTCAACGACAACCAGCGCCAGGCAACCAAAGACGCGGGCCGCATCGCCGGCCTCGACGTCATGCGCATCTTGAACGAGCCCACCGCGGCGGCGCTGGCGTATGGCTTTGGTCGCAACGTGAACCAGCGCGTGGCGGTTTACGATCTCGGCGGCGGCACGTTCGACGTCTCGGTGCTGGAGATCGGCAAAGACGTCTTCGAGGTGCTCTCCACGGCCGGCGATACGTACCTGGGAGGCGACGACTTCGACGATCGCATCATGAACTGGCTGGCCGAAGACTTCCTGGCCCGCCACAAGCTCGACCTCCGCCAGAATCGGTTCTGTCTTCAGATGCTCAAAGAAGCCTCCGAGCGGGCGAAGATCGAGTGCGGCCAGAACGGCGAAGCCGACATTCTGTGCCCCGGTATCTGCCAGGACGTGAACGGCCGGGTGCTCGATCTTTCCGGGCATCTGACCTCTGATCAGTTCAACCGCATGGTGATGGACCTGGTGCAGGGCACCTTCAAGGTGACCGATGAGGCGCTCCAGAGCGCGCGCATGACGGTCAACGACGTCGACGCGGTGATCCTCGTCGGCGGCCCCACCCGGCTGCCCATCGTGCGCAACTCGGTGAAGCACTACTTTCAGAAAGACCCGATGGAAGGGGTCGACCCCGACCAGGTCGTCTCGTTGGGCGCCGCGCTGCAGGCCCACGCGCTGCTCGACAAGGCGACCGAGACCTTCCTGGTCGACGTCACCCCGCTTTCCCTGCGCATCGGTACGGTCGGCGGCTTCACCGAGAAGATCATCGAGAAGAACACGCCCATCCCCATCGAGAAGTCGAAGACCTTCACCACCAGCCGCGACGGCCAGGACAGGGTGAAGATCCGCGTCTACCAGGGCGAGTCGAACCGCGCCGACGAGTGCGAGCTGCTCGGCGAGTTCGAGTTCGGGGGCTTTCGCATCGGGTACCGCGGCGACGTGAAGATCGACGTCACTTTCGAGATCGATTCGAACGGCATCGTCAACGTGCAGGCCGCTGACCTCGAGACGGGCCAGAAGACCTCCACCACCATCAGCCTCTCGTCGGGTCTGTCGGAGACCGACATCGAGAGGTCCATGCAGTCCAACCGCCAGACGCACCTCGCGAATCGCGATCTCCCTGCGCCCGCGCGTTAGGTGACGAGAGACGATGTCGAACGGCCAGGACAACTCAGGCAAGCCGTCGGTGCCCCCAGGGCCAGGCTGGCCTTTGCCTCGCGTGACCGCCCCGGGTCGGCCGGGCATTGTTGCGCCCATCAGTGCTGCGCCGGTGCGCGTGCCGACCGACTCGTCTGAAGCAGCGACGCCGAAGCCGGGCCCTGTTCCGCCCGATCCGCGGCCGCCCCAGATCACCGCTGCGGGCACGCCCCGCCCGGCGCCCCCGCCACAGCGTCCTGCGCAGGTCGCGGGCACACCCCGCCCCGGCCCCGCACCTTTGCCGCCCGCGTCACGCCCACTGCCGACCATCTCTGCGCCCGTGGCCGCGCCCATGAACCCACTGCCTCAAGTGAGGTCGCCCATCGGGCCGCCAGCCGTCAGGGCGTCGGTGCCGCCAGCGCCCCCGCCTCAGGCCGTGGGGCAGCAACGGCCTGTGCCTGCGATCACCGGGCAGACCATCATCGCGCCCCCGCGGAAGGTGATCGTTCCGCCCGTGATGGTGTCCGTTGCGCCGAAGCTCGCTCCGCCCCCCATCGAGCCGGTGGCCGCCCCGCCCGTGATGTCGCCGCGACCGGCGCTCAATCCTCCGGTGGCGAGCGCTCCCCGCCCCGCGGCGATCAGTCCGCCAGCACCGATCTTCACGCCGCCCGACACGGGAGCCCCGAGGCCCAACGCTCCACCTCCCGCGCCCGTGCGGGCTGCCGGGCCGGGGGCGCTGATTCCTCCGGTGGCCCCTCAGGTCGTCGGCCCTGCGGTCGCGCCCCCTGCGCCACCCCGCCCAAGCCCGCTTCCTGCCACCGGCGCGGTCGAGACCATCGATCCCCAGAAGGCGGCCGCGTTGCGAAAGCTCGCGCTGGGCCTCAACGCGCTCGACTACTTCCAGACCTTGAGCCTCGCGCAGACCGCCACGCCGGGGGAGATCAAGAAGGCGTTCTACCGGGAGAGCCGCACCTATCACCCCGACCGTTTCTTCCACCTGGCCGACACCCAGGAAAAGACGGACATCGGCAGCATCTACAAGCGCGTCACCGAGGCGTATTACGTGCTGCGCGACGACACCAAGCGCAAGAAGTACCTCGCTGATCTCGCCAGCGCCGAACGCAACACCAAGCTGCGCTACACCGACGCCACCGAGTCTGAGCTCAAGGCCGAAGCGCGGAAGACCGTCGAAGAAGAGTTCGGCACCAACCCCAAGGCGCGCCCGTTCTTCAAGACCGCGGTGGCCGAGTTCGAAAAGGGCAACCTTCAGGGCAGCCAGAGCGCGCTCAAGATGGGGCTGACCTACGAGCCGGGGAATGCGCGTTTCAAGCAAATGCTGGTCGACGTGCAGAAGAAGATAGAAGACGCGCGGCGCGGGCAGGCTCCTTCGTTCATGATCAAGTGACGCTCGATCTCCTCGCACTCGGCGCGTTGGCGCTCTTCGCCATCTGGGGCGCCTTCAGCGGCTTCGCCCGCCAGGTCGCGCAGGCCGTAGCCGGGCTCGGAGCGGTGATCGCCGCGGCACCCGGGGGCCGCCTCTTCGCAGGGCCGATGGCCAAGGCGATTCAGTCGTCGCTGACCGTGGGCGTGGTGGTCGCCACCATCGTCTGCTTCATCTTCGTCTACCTCATCGTTCGCGCGATCCTGACCGCGATCCTCCGGCGCCTCCTCGCCGGCAAGGACCCGAAGAACCGCTCGGCCGATCGCACCCTGGGCTTCTTGCTGGGGGGGGCCAAGACCGCGGTCGCCTTGTGGATCGGGCTGTCGGCGGCGACGTTCATCGAGAACAACCTGGTGCTCGCGGGCCGAAAATACACCTTCACGCCCCAGGATTCGAAGCTGGTGGTGCTCGCCCGGCAGTACAATTTCATCGAGACGGTTCAATTCTCAGGCGCCAAAGACCTGGTGCTCGCCGCCAAGGTGGCCAGCGACCCCAAAGAAGCCGCCAGGCTCAAAGACAACCCCGACTACGCCGCGTTGATGAAAGACCCGCGTTTTCGGCAGGTCGTGCAGGGCGACGCCTGGAAGAAGGCGCTCTTGTCTGGCGACGTACGCGGGCTGATGCAGAACAACCAGCTCGTCGAGCTGATCCACGACCCGAAAATGAACGACCGGCTCGAGCGTCTGGCCGAGCAAGCCGACTGACGAAACTCAGGCGGGTCGGATGCTGGATCTTGGGCGCAATTCTCTATAGTCCGCCTCCATGGCCTCTCCCACCCCGCAGCGCTGGTCCGTCGCCGATAGCAATGAGCTGTACGCCATCAAGCAGTGGGGGGCCGGCTACTTCGGGATCAACGAAAAGGGGAACGTCATGGTGCACCCGGCGGGGCCGACCACGCCCAGCTTCGACCTGAAGGAACTGGTCGACGAAGTGCGCCGCCGCGGCATCAGCCTGCCCCTGCTGATTCGTTTCACCGACGTGCTGCGCCACCGCGTGGTGCACCTCAACGAGGCCTTTCGCAAGGCGATCTCTGAGCACAACTACAAGGGTCAGTACCGCGGCGTGTACCCGATCAAGGTGAACCAGCACCGCTACGTCGCAGAGCAGATCACCGATGCCGGCAAGCCCTTCAACTACGGTCTCGAAGCGGGCAGCAAGCCCGAGCTCCTCGCGGTGATGGCGCTGATGGAAGACCCGGAAGCGTTGATCATCTGCAACGGGTACAAAGACGAAGAGTACGTCGAGACGGCGCTCTACGCCTCGAAGCTCGGGCGCAAGGTGGTGATGGTCGTCGAGAAGCCCAGCGAGCTGATGCTGATCGCCGAGGTCGCTCGCAAGACCGGCATCAAGCCCCGCCTCGGCATGCGCGTTCGCCTGTCGACCCGCGGCGCCGGCAAGTGGGAAGCGTCGGGGGGTGACCGTTCGAAGTTCGGCCTCTCGTCGGGCGAGCTGATGGACGCGATCTCCTTCCTGCGCGAGACGGGCCTGATGGACAGCTTCGAGCTGCTCCATTTCCACCTCGGCAGCCAGATCTCGAACATCCGCAACGTGAAGAACGCGCTGCGCGAAGTCGGCCGCTTCTACGTCGAGGTCCGCCGCCTGGGCGCACCGCTGCAGTACATCGACGTGGGTGGCGGTCTGGGCGTCGACTACGACGGCTCGCAGACGAACTTCGCTTCGTCGATGAACTACACCACCGAAGAGTACGCCAACGACGTGGTGTTCTCGGTGATGGAGGCCTGCGACGCCGCGCAAGTGCCGCACCCGAACCTGGTCTCTGAGTCAGGCCGCGCGGTCGTGGCGCACCACGCCATGCTGGTGACCGAGGTGCTGGGCAACAGCGGCTTCGACGTGCCCCCGATGGGCGATGAGGTTCCCGAGAACTCGCCGCACGTGGTGAAGAATCTTCACGCGGCGTTCCGCGACGTCACCAACAAGAACCTGCTCGAGACCTACCACGACGCCACTGAGTACAAAGATGAGGTGCTGACCCTCTTCTCGCTGGGTCACCTCACGCTCGAGCAGCGCGTGCTGGCAGAGAACCTCTTCTGGAGCATCTGCCACAAGATCCTGCGCATCGCGAAAGAGGCCGGCGATCTGGCCGAGGAGCTGGAAACCCTCGAGCACATGCTGTCCGACACGTACTTCTGCAACTTCAGCGTCTTTCAGTCGTTGCCCGACTCGTGGGCCATCGATCAGCTCTTCCCGATCATGCCGATTCACCGGCTGCTCGAGCGGCCCACCCGCCGTGCGGTGCTGGCTGACATCACCTGCGACAGTGACGGCAAGATCGAGAAGTTCATCGACAAGCGCGAAGTGAAAGACGACATCCAGCTCCACGCGCTCAACGACGACGAGTACTACCTCGGCATCTTCCTCGTCGGCGCCTACCAGGAGATCCTGGGCGACCTGCACAACCTGTTCGGCGACACGCACACCATTCAGGTCTCGCTCGCGCCCGGCGGTGGCTACCTCATCGATCGGGTCGTCGAAGGCGACACGGTCACCGAGGTGCTCAACTACGTCGCGTACAACAAGGACGATCTCATCGCGAAGATGCGCGGCTTCACCGAGACGGCGCTCCGGGCCGGGCGCATCAACCTCGACGAGTCGCGCCAGATCTTGCGCGTCTACGAGGCGGGGCTCGCGGGCTACACGTACCTCGAGCGTGAGGTCGACGCGAAGAGCTTCACCGCGTCACAGCTGCGCCTGGTGGTGCCCAACGACGTGCCCCGCGATCAGCGCACGGGCACTCAGGGCTGAGTCCCGGCGGCCCTCCTCTCCCTTGATGCTCACTGGGGAGGGGGGCGAACTTCGTTTTCGTCAGGGGTAGACGAACTTCATCGGCATCTGCAGCTCGGGATGCAGGCTCTTCGCCACCGGGCAGTTGCGCGCGATCTCTTCGAAGCGGGCCCGCTGCTCGGGCTTCGTGCCCGGAGGCATGGTGATCACGATCGCCAGCGACCCGATGCGGCGGGGAGGCCCCACCATTTCCTTCTCCACCCGCGCGGTCGCAGCACCGAAGTTCAGGCCCTCTTTCGGCGCGATGAGCGCCATGGTCGAGAGCACGCACGACGCGAGCGCCGCGCCCACCAGATCAGTCGGTGAGAAGCTCGAGCCATCGCCCCCGTTGTCCTTCGGAGGAATGGTGCGAATCACCCCGCCCGAAGGCTCGTGGGTCAGCTTGCAATCGAGGCCTGCGATTCGAGCCGTCATCGGTACGCCCATGATCCGTCTCCTTTTACAGCGTGAAGTGACAACGCTCGCGTTCGACCGCGACCGCTGCGCCGTCTTTGGGAATGTCAGCCGCTTCGCGCCACCGCACCATCTCGTCGGGCTCCCAGCGGTACGGCTCGCCGTTGAGCTTCACGGTGCCTTCCGCCAGTGCGCGCGTCGACTCGAGCAGCGGCACTTCTTTCAGATCGCGCACCAACGCCTCGAAGCGGCCCTGCCG
>JAYTAT010000716.1:0-3195 GCA_043737315.1 Archangium sp. | reverse complement strand
CCTCTGCTGGCGCAGGGAGAGGGGGCCTTGGGTTATCTTTTTTGCGCACCCCCCAGACCCCTGTGTGTCTTAGCGGCATGCGGAACTTCTTTGTTGCGGTCGGCCTGCTGGGCCTGTTTCTCGTTGGTTGCGGTGAGTCACAGGTCACAGTCAAAAGGGAAATCTGCGGCAACGCCATCGACGACGAGCAAGACGGGAAGACCGACTGCCTCGACCCCGACTGCTTCGCGGCCACGGGCTGCTGCGTTGACCGGTGCGATGAAGGCGCGAGTCTGTGCAGCAACGCCGGCGTGATGTCGTGCACGCGCGGCCCTGACGGCTGCCGTTCGTTGTCGGCCCCGGTGGCCTGCACGGGTGGCACGGTGTGCAGCGGCGGGGCGTGCGTGCTGACCTGCTCTGATCGCTGCAACGCCGGCGCCAAGCAGTGCATCGCGGCGGGCGCCACGGCGGAGTGCCAGCAGCTGGCGAGCGGCTGCTACGACTGGGTCGTCAGCGAGACGTGCGGCAGCTCGGCGATCTGCGCGGTCGGCGCGTGCACCTCGCCCTCCTCGTGTCAGTCCACCTGCACCGCGGGCGCGTCGCGCTGCACCGCGCTCGGCCAGGTGCAGGCCTGCGTCTCGCTCGGCAACATGTGCACCGACTGGGCGTTTCCCTCGAACTGCAGCGCCGGCTTCGAGTGTCTGGGCGGCGCCTGCGTGATGAGCGCGGCGGGTGGTGGCGGCGGGTCTACGGGCGGCGGGGGCGGCTCCATCGGTGGAGGCGGTGGCTCCATCGGTGGAGGCGGTGGCTCCATCGGGGGCGGTGGTGGTTCAACCGGCGGCGGTGGTGGTTCAACTGGCGGCGGTGGCGGTTCAACTGGCGGCGGCGGCGGTGGCGGTGCCTCGGGCGGCGGCGGCGGCGCAAGCTGCACCGACGAGTGTCCCGCGGTCGCGAACCGCGATTGTAGCGGCGCCGGTTTCCGCATCTGCGGCAACCTCGACGCCGACTCGTGCCTCGAGTGGTCGCAGGTGACGGCCTGCATGCAAGGCGAAGTCTGCATGAGCGGCACCTGCACCATTCCCTGCGTCGACGAGTGCACGCTGGCCGGCGCCACGCAGTGCAGCGGCAGCCTGGTGCAGACGTGTGGCAACTCAGACGCCGACGCGTGTCTCGAGCTGAGCAGCCCGACCGCGTGCGCGAGCGGCGGCACCTGCATGGCGAACCTCTGCCAGGCACCCAACGCCCCCGAAGTGCGGCTGCTCTCTCCGCAGGGCACGGTGCAGTCGACGCAGGGCCGCATGCACACGCTGCTCGCCGACGCGACGCCAATCGCTGGCCGCACGCTGGTTCGGGTGGAGTTCTTCGCCAACGGCTCGAAGGTGGGCGAGACCACCGCCTCACCGCACCAGTTCGTCTACACGGTGCCCACCAGCGCCGCGACGGGCTCGAGCATCTCGGTGCAGGCGCAGGGAGTGGACAACATGGGCACGCGCGGCTTCTCGCAGCTCAGCACGCTCTCGGTGCGCAACGACATGCCGGTGGCCAACTTCACCGCCACCATCGTGAACAGCAACGTGGTGCAGGTCGACGCGAGCGCGGTCACCGACACCGAGACGGCTTCGGCACAGCTCGAGGTCTGCTGGGACTGGGACAACAACGGCACCTGCGAGACCGCGTACAGCACCACCAAGCTCGCCACGAACACGTTCACCACCTCGGGCACGTTCACCATCGGCATGAAGGTGCGTGACGCGGCGATGCAGGTGACCGGCACCACCCGCATGGTCTCGTTCGCCGACGTGCAGTACCTCGGCGGGGCCAACGTGATGACCACCACCTGGTACGGCACCATCGTGGTCACAGGCGATCTCACCGTGCCCGCGGGCCAGACGCTGACCATCGCTTCGGGCACCCAGGTGCTCTTCGTGCGGCAGGATCAGAACAACGACATGATAGGGGATCACACCATCACCATCGCGGGCACGCTGTTGGTCAACGGCACCGCCGCTTCTCCGGTGCTCTTCAGCGGCCAGGGTGCCACCGGCAAGGTGGCGGGCTCGTGGGATCGCGTGCAGCTCACCGGCGCCGGCTCGATCATCAACTACGCCATCATCGAGTACGCCGACGTGGGCCTCGACGTGCGCGCCAACGCGCAGGTGACGAACACCATCGTTCGCAACGGCCGCAACGACTGCATCTCGGTCAACAACGGCGACAACGCCAGCTTCACCGACGTCACCGCGACCCTCTGCGTGGGCGAAGGCATCGAGGTGATCGCTGGCAGCACCGGCGTCACGCTCACCCGCTTCAGCGCCACGCAGAACGGCCAGCGCGGGCTTCACGCCTCGGGCGCCAGCAGCGTCACCGTGGACGCCTCGAGCTTTCAGAACAACGTGTGGGAAGGGGTGCTCGCCCAGTCGAGCGCGGTGAGCGTGGCGAACTCGATCGTGGCCTCCAACCAGCGCGCGGGCGTCACGTACCTGGGCAACGCGAGCGGCACCGTCACGCGCAACCAGATCCGCGCGAACGGCAGAGAAGGCTTCCGCGTCGAGGACGACTCGACCGGCACGCCTTCGCCGGTGGTGAACCTGAACAACATTCACAGCAACGCGACGGTGGCCTCGGGCACCGCTGAGATGGTGACGGTCAGCCTGACTGCGAGCTCGACGTACCAGACCACCGGCACGTCGACGACGTTCACGGCGCCGAGCGGCAAGACGATTTCCCGCGTGCGCGTGAGCTACACCGAGACCGACAACTCGACCAATTTCGTGACGAGCACTGTGCAGAACGGCGCGGGGAACGTGTTTTTCACCCTGACCACGTCGGTGAGCAACCAGTGGTTGACCCTCCCCGCGGGTGTCACGACCGTGCGGCTGGGCGTCTACGACAGCGGCTACTCGAGCGCCGCCGACACCATCAGCATGAGCCAGCTCGAGTTGCTGGGTACGGGCACCGTCGACGTGGTGGCGGCGACGCTCACCGGCACCGTCGATCTGCAGAACAATTATCTGGGCACCTTCCCCAACGTGTTGTCGCGCGTGAGCATGGGCCGGAACACTGCGCTCGACCTGCAGGGGTTCATGGGCGTGCTGTTCGACTCGACCTTCGATCGCGGGCCGTACAAGTCGGGCACGGTCAACACGCAGACCTGGTCGGGGCTCGTCTACGTGACCGGGAACGTCACCATTCCCGCGGGGCAGACCGTGAGCGTCA
>JAYTAT010000715.1:0-3201 GCA_043737315.1 Archangium sp. | reverse complement strand
AAGGCCTGCGCAACGGCGTGGTGCACCTGATCAACAACTCGGTCAACGACGCCGACGTGGCCATCGTGGTGACCGGCCAGGGCATTCCCCGCCTGGTGTGCGCCGAGTGCAACGCGCCCCCGGCTTCGTACTGCGCGTCAGGCTCGGTGCTGATCAACTACCAGCCGCACGGCCGCTGCGTGAACAGCCGCTGCGAGTACCAGGCGAACACCACCATCTGCGGCGGAATGTGTGTGGCCTCCGCCATGTCGTGCAGCGGGCAGGTGGGCATGGACGCCGGCATGGACGCAGGGGTCGACGCGGGCGTCGTCGATGCGGGCATGCCGGGCGGCGAATTTACCGTGCCGGGCGTGATGATGTGGTCGGTGCCCGCGGGCATCACCTCGGTCACCCTCAACGCGTGGGGTGGTGGTGGCGCGGGCGGCGTGCAGCTCGGCTCCACCGGCGGTGGTGGTGCGTACGCGCGCGCGACGTTTGCGGTCACTCCGGGCGAGATGCTGCAGGTTCAGGTCGCTGAAGGCGGCGTGGCGCCCGGCAATGGTGCAGGGGCGAGCGCGGTGTTGCGTGGGACGACCCCGTTGATCATCGTGGCCGGTGGCGGGGGCGGCGGCAGCGATGGCAACAGCGGGCGTTCAGGCTCGAATGGCCGCGGTGGCGCTGGTGGTGCGCTCACCGGACAAGATGGCCAAAACCTCGTGGGCACAATTCCTCCGTATTGCACGGGGGCGACCGGTGGCCGGGGTGGCACGGCGACTGCGGGCGGCCTCGGGGGCAACGCGACCGGAACGGCCATCACGTGCCTCGGTCAGCCCGGCGCGATGGGCGCGGGTGGGCGAGCGTCGGGCGTGACCGGCACCTGCGACACGGGCGTCGGCGCAGTGGGCTGGCAGCAGGGCGGCGGCCAGGGAAATGGCGGCGGTGGTGCGGGCGGCTCGGGCCTGTACGGTGGTGGCGGCGCCGGGTTCATCTGGACGTACTGCGCGGGTGGTGGTGGTGGTGGCTCGAGCTCCATTGCGCCGGGCGCGACGATGGCGAGCCTGGTCGGTGGTGTTGATCAGGCACAGGGCAGCGCTTCGGCCAGCCTGGGTGCGGGGGCCGGTGGGTTCGACGGCGTGGGTGGTTTGAGCAACAGCAACGGCAAGCCTGGCCGCGTGGTGATCACCTACTGATGAGGAACTTCTCCACCTCGGCCACCGTCGCGACCGGATCCTCTTCCTGAGGAACGTGGCCGAGCGCCTCGAACATGATCAACCTGCTGTGAGGCAGGTCAGCTAGAAATCGCTGCGCATTCTCGGGGGGAATCAGCCGGTCCTTCCCGCCCCACAGAACCAGCGAAGGCATGCTCAGCGCCTTCAGCTTCGACACCTCACCATCCCGCTGCTGCGCGATGCGCCGGCCCAGCGCTGCTCGATTGCCGGCGCGCAGGGTCAGCTCGAAATAGCGATCCACCAACTCCGAGGTCACCTTCGAGGGATCTCCGTACACGTTCTGCACGCTGCGCTCGATCAACACCCGCGGCAACAGCACCTCAGCCACCCGGCGCAGCCCCGGCGTGGCTGCGATGCGAAAGCCGAGCGGTACCGAGGTCGAGTTGCGCGGGTACCCCGCCGCATCCACCAGCACCAACCGCGCCACGAGGTCGGGCCGAAGCGCGGCGAGCTCCCACGCGAGACGGCCCCCGTATGAGTTGCCCGCCACCACGCAGCGCGTGACCTTCAGCTGCTCGAGCAGCGCCATCAGCAACTGCAACGTGCGCTCGATGCTCTCGTCGCCGTCCGCGAAAGGCCCGGTCAGACCGAAGCCGGGAAGGTCGAGCGAGATGACGCGGTGTTTGGTTTCGAGCGCCGACACCCACCCCGCCCAGGTGTGCAGGCTGGCCGAGGTTCCGTGAAGCAACACGATGGGCAGCTCGTCATCTCGCGGGCCGACGTCACGCAGATGCACACGCAAGCCGTTCACGTCGACGAACTGAGAAGGCGGCGGGGCCCAGCGTGCGGTGAGGGATTCGACGGGGCGATCCGGCTCCCAGACCGTCGCGACGAGGGCCATCAGCAGCAGCAACGTCACCAGGCCGACACGCTTCATGCGCCGAAGAGTGCCACATCCTCAAAACCAGAGACCCTCACCCCAACCCTCTTCCAAAAGGACAGGCAGGCTCTTGGTATACGTTGGGCCCATGGCAAACCCGGTTCCTCTGAACGATGACGAAGTGAAGAAGTTCCTCGCCGCACATCCGCTGTGGGCGGTCGACCACGACGCGCTGGTGCGCACCTATGAAGCGCCGCGGTTCCTGCGCGGCATCGACTTCGTGGAGCGTGTGGCGAAGGTCACCGATGCCGCCGACCACCACCCCGACATCGACATCCGGTTCAAGAAGGTGACGTTGCGGTTCGTCACGCACGATGCGGGCAACAAGGTCACCGCCCTCGACACGCGGCTCGCCGCTGAGTGCGACCTGCTCTTCGCAGCGCTGGGATGAACACGGTCCCTCCCAGCACCCTCACCTTTCCCGTCGCGCTGCAGCGCCATGCCTTCAGCCCGCGCCTCGTCGCGCGCGCGGGTGACGTGTGGCGGGCGATGCAGGACGTGGTGGTGGACCAGTCGTCTTCCGTCGGCTGGACCCCCGAGCGCTACGTGCAGGAAAACTGCATGTTCGTGGTGCGCACCATGACCGTGCGTCACCACCGCGAGCTGCGCATCGCCGAGCCCATCGTCGGCCGCACCTGGCCGTCGCGTGCGCGCAGAGAGATGTTGTTCACCCGGCAGGTGCGGCTCTTTTCGGGGGCAGACCTGGTGGCGGGGGCGTCACAAGAGTGGGCGTTTCTCACCCGAGGTCTTCAACCCACCCGCGCAGGGAAAAACATCTTCGACGCGTTCACGTTGATCCAGGGCTTCCCCGAGGTCGAGCTGCCTTCGTTCGTCTCGCAAGCTGATCAACCGACGCACGTCTTCGATTTCACCGTGTGGCACGGGTGGATGGATCCTCAAGGCCACGCGAACCACGCGGCCTACGTCGACTATTGCGACGAGGGTGTGGCGCGGGTGGTGGCAGCTGAAGGCGGCGATCCACAACGCATCGTGCCGGTGGCGGAGTCGGTGCATTTTCGCGCGGCGATCGGTGCGGGTGAGTTGATTACCGTCGAGACCGCGGTGGCGGGTCACTCGCAGGGAGCGCGGGTGTTCAAGCACCGCGTGCTCTCG
>JAYTAT010000714.1:0-7905 GCA_043737315.1 Archangium sp. | reverse complement strand
GGTGCCCTTCGATTCGGTGCGCGCAGCCGAGCTGTTGCCGCAGGC
This sequence comes from Archangium sp., assembly GCA_043737315.1. Lineage (GTDB taxonomy): Bacteria > Myxococcota > Myxococcia > Myxococcales > Myxococcaceae > Archangium_A. The sequence goes on along the minus strand of JAYTAT010000714.1, from coordinate 7,860 downwards.
CGATGGTGCCAGCTGTTTGTGCGTCGACTTCGAACGCGACGGCGGCCTGCTGCGTGAGGTGTTGGTGGCTCACATTCCTGCCTCTCAGCTGACCGAGGCGGGGCGGCTGGTGCGCGTGCTCAAGGGCGCTTTCGGTCTGGGAGAGAAACCGGCGCTCTCCGATCCGGACGCTTCGAGCTTCGAATCGGAATCCGTGCCCTGACCCGCGTCTTACGCAGCGGGGCGCCCACGATGCCCGTCTTCACTGAGCGCGAGCTCGCGTGCAGCTCCCCCGACCGAGACAGGTTGATGGCGCGTCATGTTCGTGAATTCGATGTGATGCGGGTCACAGCGCGCCCACCGACGGCAAAGCGACTCCACCTTTTTCGATCGCCGCGCTCGGAAGAGTACGTGGCACGCAGGCTGCTCAAGGCGAGGCACGGAGGTTCACCGTGCTTCGACGATTTCTTCCTCTCCTCTGCCTGACCCTGAGTCTTCCCTGCGCCGCGTGGGATGTCCGCACCGACTCCGAAGGCGATCTCGTGCGCTGGGGCAAGCCGCTGGTGATGGTGCTCGACGCGAAGGCGGGGAAGCTCCTCCACGACTCGCACGCCGAAGAGGCGATCGCCGCTGCCATGAAGAACTTCGATGACGCGACGCCGTACCTCGACGTCTCCATGACCATCGGCGAGGGCAAGCCCATCGGCTACGTGGTCGGCGCGAGCGACAACCAGAACTCGATCCTCGTGCTGGAAGACTGGCCGTACTCCGAAGACGCGCTCGCGGTGACCCTGGTCACTCTCAACGCGCGCACCAACGAGCTGCTCGACGCTGACGTGGCCTTCAACGTCGAGTCGCACCGCTTCAAGGTGCTGCCCGCCGCCGCGAAAGACGAGCACCAGTTCGACGACGTGCAGAACACCGTCACCCACGAGCTGGGCCACGTGCTGGGGCTGATGCACAACAACGCCAGCGACGATCTCGTGATGTACCCCTCGGCGCCCCCCGGTGAGGTCAGCAAGCGCACCCTCAAGGCCGACGATCGGGACGGCCTGCTCTCGCTGTACGGCCTCGAGCCCGAGCCCACCGCGGTGCCGAAGGTGTTCGCCGGTTGCAGCTCGACCGCCAGCTCACCGGTCTGGCTGATGCTTCCGATGATGATGCTCGCGTTGCTCAAGCGCAGCCGCCGCTTTGCCCTCATCGCGCTGGTGCCCGCGGTGACCCTGGCCGCCGAGCCCCTGCCTGTCGCGGTGAGCCGTGCCTCTGAGATCGCCCTGGTGCAGGTCACCTCGCGCCAGTCACACGTGCACCCGGCCAACCCCGGGCTCATCGTCACCCAGCTCACCGTCAGCTCCGTCGAGTGCCTCAAGGGCCCCTGTGCCGCGCTCTCTCAGGTGGTGGTCGCAGGCGGTCGCCTGGGCGAGCTCGAGCAGGTCGCGATTCACCAACCGGTTCCCGACGAAGGTCAGCGCGTGCTGGTCACCCGCATCAACGGCCGCGTGCGCGTGCTCTGGGTCGAACCCGACATGCAGACCCGCATCGTCAAGGCGCTGCGCTCGAACGCCGGGTGGGTCGCACCCCAGGGGGGCGTGTCACCCCCCTCCACCTCTGCGCAGACACCCGCAATCACACCCTGAACCGCTGGCACCTGCCTTGAACTTCACCCCCCCGAGGAGATTCACATGGCTCACCCACCCCGCCGGATCTTGATTGTCGATGACGAAGAGAACGTGCTCCACGCGCTGCGCCGCAGCCTGCGCAAGGAAGGCTACGAGCTCTTCTTCGGTGCCGAGCCCGCAGAAGGCCTCGCCGTGATGAAGGAACAACCGGTCGACATGGTGATCAGCGACCACCTGATGCCGAACATGACCGGCCTCGACTTCCTGAAGATCGTCCGAGATCGGTACCCCGACACCATGCGCCTCATGCTCACCGGCCACGCCGACATGCAGACCGCGGTCGACGCGATCAACCACGGCAACATCTACCGGTTCCTCACCAAGCCCTGGGACGACACCGAGCTCAAGGTGACCCTCTTCCTCGCCTTCGAGCAGCTCGATCTCGAGCGCGAGAACCGCAAGCTGCTCTCGATGGTGCGCCGCCAATACGACGTGATGAAGACGCTCGAAGTGCAGCACCCGGGCATCGCGCACGTGGTCCGTGACGCGGAAGGCTTCGTGTTGCTCGACGACGACGAGCGTTCGGGTTCCGTCGAGGTGCGTCTGCTTCAGGCGTCGTGACCGACGATGGAGTCACAGCTCACAGCCCGGCTCGACTGCCTCACGGTCGTCGCCGATGAGGAGCTGCACGCGCGCATTCAGGAAGTGCTCGATGCGTGGCATCTCCGCTCCGAACGGGTGAACGAAGCGACCGCGTTGCAGCGGGTCTCTTTTGGTCATTGCCGAGTCGTGGTGACCGAACGTCGCCTGGGCCTCCGGCTGTACCTCGAGCGTCTTCGCGCGGCCGGCGCCGTGGCCGTGGTGCTCGGTGGCCCAGGCCCCGACGTCAGCGCCGACATCGAGTGCGTGGTGCGGCCCTCCGAGCTGGTGGCCTCCGTCTTCCGCGCGCAGGGCCGTCTGCTGGGCGTAGAGACCGGCAGCGCCGCACGGGTTCGTCAATTTGCGCAGGTGATCGCCGAGCAGTTCGCCTTGCCCGATCTCGTTCACGTGGCGATCGCCAAGACACGCGAGCTGTGTGAGGCGGAAGGCGCGAGCCTGCTGCTGATCGAACCGTCGACCGGCGGCCTCTACATCGACACCGCTTCAGGTGCGGCCACCGGGCTCGATCGCGTTCAGCTGCCCCGCGGCCGGGGCGTGGCGGGCAGGGTGGCCGTCGAAGCGCGGGCCCGGCTGGTGGAAGACGCGCAGACCTGCGCCGATTTCGATCGTTCGGCTGACATGCAGACGGGCTTCACCACCGGCTCGATCGTGGCTGCCCCGTTGGTGCTGGGCGGCGACGTGCTCGGCGTGTTGATGGCCGTGCGTTCGAGCGGCGCCACGCCGTTTGCCCCGGTGCACCTCGAGCGGCTGGTGCAGCTGACGCCGCACGTGGCGATCGCCGTGCACAACGCGCAGATCACCGCGGCGCTGCGCACCTCGCAGGCCCAGGTGCTCGAGGCGAACCTCGATCTCGAGAACAAGGTGAAGGAGCGCACGCAGCAGATCAGCCGCGCCAAGCAGGAGTGGGAGCGCACCTTCGACGCGATCGACGCGCCGATTGCGGTCATCGACAACTACGTCATCCGCCGCACCAACCAGGCCTACGCGCGCAAGGTCGGCCAACCGGTGCGCGAGATCCCCGGCAAGAAGTGCCACGAAGTGTTCGCCCGTCGAGACACGCCGTGCCCCGGCTGCCCGCTGGTCAAAGGCCGCGGTCACACGCTGGGCGCCGAGATCGAGACGCCCAATGCAGGGGCGGGGCGCTCGAGCTTTTTCAAGCTCAACGGCTATTGGCTCAACGACGACCCGGGCGACAGCAGCGTGGTGGTCACCTACCACGACATCACTCACTCTTACGTGATGGCCGAGAAGCTGCGCGAGAGCGAGCGGTTGGCCGCGGTCGGTCAGCTCGCCAGCGGCGCGGCGCACGAGATCAACAACCCGCTGGGCTTCGTCACTTCGAACCTGCGCACCCTGCGCGGGCTCTTCGACGAGCTGCGGGCCTCGCTGCGCACCTTCGGTGACGTGGTGCTGATGGCGCGTGAGAACCGCAACGACGAGCTGTTGGCTCTTCTGGCGAGCGGCGTGGAGCCCGACACTCAGCACATCGACGACGGCCTCGAGATGATCGACGAGTCACTCGACGGCGCACGCCGCGTGGGCGACATCGTCAAGGGGCTGCGCGAGCTGTCCCGGCTCGAGATCGGCAAACGTGAGCCCGCCAACGTGAGCGCCTCGGTCAGCCGCGTGACGCGTTCCGAATTGGGAGAGGCGACCAACGTGACACTGCAGCTCGAGGCCACCCTGCAGGCCGACATTCCCCCGCTGCAGCTGGATCAGGCGCTGGGCCACCTGCTGCGCAACGCGCGCCTGGCCACCTCGAAGAAAGAGAAGATCTTCGTACGCACCTGGCAGACGAACGATCGCGTGATGGTGCAGGTGCGTGACGAGGGCGTGGGCATCGTGCGTGAGAACCTGCGGCGCGTGTTCGAGCCGTTCTTCACCACGCGCGGCGTGGGCAAGGGCATCGGGCTGGGTTTGACCGCGGCGTACGGCATCGTCAAACGCGCGGGCGGTGAGATCGAGGCGCAGTCAGAGGGGCCGGGCAAGGGCTCCACCTTCACCATTCTTCTGCCGCTCGCCGAACAGCAGACACTCGCCGACGTCGCCTGAGCCGGGAAGCAATCAGCGCCCCCAAGCGTTGCTCCTGCGCTCGATGAAAGTGCTCCTCGTCACCTGCTTCCACGACGGCCCGTTCGGGCAGTGGAACGCGTGTGTCCGCAGCCCGTTCATACTCCCTGGCTAACCTCGCCGCTGCGCCGCGGTGGGCAGGCTTCATTCACTTTTGGAGGTTTTCCCCATGCAGACCCCACCGCCCATCACCCTCACGCGCCCCGACTTCGACAGGCTCAACCACCTGCTGCAGCGGGCAGGTGCGTCCGTCAGGCATCTGCTGCTCGATCGCCTCGAAGAAGAAGTGCGCCGCGCTGACGTGGTCGAGCCCTCGGCCGCGAAGGGCGTGGTCAGCCTGGGCCACCGCGTCGTCTACGAGAACCTCGAGTCGGGGCAACGCCGCGAAGTGGTGCTGGTCGCGCCTGAAGACGCGCACGCAGGCACGGAGTTCCTTTCGGTGCTCTCGCCCATCGGGTGTTCGCTCATCGGCCTCAAGCAGGGCGACACCTTCGTCTGGGACGACGGTCCGAGGCGCTGGAGATTGCAGGTCGTGCTCGTCTCTTAAGGCAGCTTTCCCGTGACGAAGTCCCACGCTGCAGCCCGCTCGCGAAACACCTGGGCCGTGTTGATGACCCCGCCGTCCCGCAAGATGCGCATCGTCTGCAGTTCGCCGATGTACGAATCCGACACCAGCCGGGCCGTTCTTCTCATTTTATTCTCTCGCGCCCACGCATTGAGCGCCGAGATGCGCGGCGGAAAATCAGGGGCCAGCGCCCGCAGCGCAGTCTGATCGACGATGCAGTCCCACGGGCCACCGGCGGCCAGCGCAAGGATCGCAGCCCTCACGGCGACCTCGTACTGCTCGTACGTCTCTATCGTGGGCCGCTCGGGGTAGTGCACCTCGAGCACCCGTTCACGCGCATGCACCTGAATGGTGAAGGGCTGGGTTTTCACGCGCCGTCCGTGCCTTCGGGCCGCGGCGTGTAGATCTGCACACCCCCTTCGCGAAACTCCTGCGCCTTGTCTTCCATGCCCTTGGCGATCGCGCGAACGTCACCTGAGATCTTCATCGAGCAGAAGTGCGCCGTCTTCGCGCCATCGGCCGGGAGCGTCTCGTCGTGGAACTCCTTCGCCTTCTCGGGATCGAGTGAGAGCGCGAACTGATCCATCCACCTGAACTCGAAGCGGGCCTTCGACAGCGCGTTGTCACGCTGCTGGGCGCCCGGGTGACCCTTGGCGAGATCAGCTGCGTGCGCTGCGATCTTGTAGGTCACCACGCCGACGCGCACGTCGTCTTTGTCAGGCAGCCCCAGGTGCTCCTTGGGCGTCACGTAGCAGAGCATCGCGGTGCCGAACCAACCGATGAGCGCCGCGCCGATGCCCGAGGTGATGTGATCGTAGCCGGGCGCGATGTCGGTGGTGAGCGGGCCCAGCGTGTAGAACGGCGCCTCGTGGCACAGCTCGAGCTGCCTGGTCATGTTCTCCCGAATCAGCTGCATGGGAACGTGACCTGGGCCTTCGACCATCACCTGCACGTCGTGTTTCCAGGCGATCTTCGTCAGCTCACCCAGGGTGGCGAGCTCGGCCATCTGCGCTTCGTCATTCGCGTCGGCGATGCAGCCGGGGCGCAGGCCGTCTCCCAGCGAGAAGCTCACGTCGTACGCCTTCATGATCTCGCAGATCTCTTCGAAGTGCGTGAAGAGGAAGTTCTCCTGGTGATGCGCAAGGCACCAGCGCGCCATGATCGAACCGCCGCGCGAGACGATGCCCGTCACCCGCTTCGAGGTCATGGGAATGAAGGGCAGCCTGACGCCGGCGTGAATGGTGAAGTAGTCGACGCCCTGCTCAGCCTGCTCGATCAACGTGTCGCGAAAGAGTTCCCAGGTGAGCGCCTCGGCCTTGCCGTCGACCTTCTCGAGCGCCTGGTAGATGGGCACCGTGCCGATGGGCACCGGGCTGTTGCGCAAAATCCACTCGCGCGTCTCGTGGATGTTGGGCCCCGTGGAAAGATCCATCACGGTGTCTGCGCCCCAACGAATGGCCCAGACCATCTTCTCGACTTCTTCTTCGATGGAAGAGGTGACCGCCGAGTTGCCCAGGTTCGCGTTGATCTTCACCAGGAAGTTGCGGCCGATGATCATCGGCTCGAGCTCGAGGTGGTTGATGTTCGCCGGAATGATCGCCCGGCCCGCGGCGATCTCACTGCGCACGAACTCAGGGGTGATCTCTTTGGGGATCGCCGCGCCGTACGACTCGCCTGCGTGCTGGTGACCTTCGTTGAGCCGCTTCTGCGTCTCGCGAATCGCCACGTATTCCATCTCGGGCGTGATCTTACCTGCGCGCGCGGCGGCCAGTTGGGTCACGGCCACGCGGCCCTTCGCCTTGAAGGGCTTGTCGATCGAGCGGAAGCGCAGCTTGGCCAGGCGCGGATCAGAAAGGCGCAGCCGGCCGTAGTCAGAGCTCAAGCAGCTCAGCTGTTCCAACTCGAGGTTGGTGCGGATCCAGCTCTCGCGAATCGGGGGCAGCCCCAACTTCAGATCGATCTCGATGGTGGGATCTGAGAACGGCCCCGACGTGTCGTAGACCGTCATCGACGGGTTGTGCGTCACGCGCCCATCGGCGTGTTCGGTCGTCGACAACGAGACCTCGCGCATCGGCACGCGCAGCTCGGGGTGGATCGCTCCTCCCACGTAGATCTTGGCTGACTGGGAAAACGGGGTGCGGGTGATGCGCGCGAGCGCGGCTTCGTCGACTGCGAGTCGTTGTTTGGCTGCCATGGTCTCTCCCTCCGCCGGAATGATCCGGTTCAGGTTCAACGGGTCGGCCATCCAGGCCCTCTCAGCACCCCTTGACTGCGGGGCTCCCCGGGTTGGTATGGAGCGACTCGTAGCCCCGTCTTACTTTCCGTTCCAGCGGTTCATCGCGCGCGGCAAACCTTCGCGTACCCAGCTTTCGCTGATGTCGCAGGCCTTGCCGATCAGGTCGGGCAGGGTGGATCGCTCTTCTTTGGAAAAGTCGCCCAGCACGTGACCGACCACCTGCTCCTTCGCGTTGGGGCCGGTGGGCTTGCCGATGCCGAAGCGCAGCCGCCCGTAGGTCTCTTCGCCCCACGACTCGCGAATGGAGTTGAGCCCGTTGTGCCCGCCGGTACCGCCGCCCGCCTTGAGCGCCAGCTTGGCGTAGGAAATGTCGAGCTCGTCGTGGATCACCAGCACGTCGAGCGGCTCGACTTTGTAGAACCGCGCCGCGCCGCCCAGCGAGGTGCCCGAGAGGTTCATGAAGGTCTGGGGCTTGAGCAGCAGCAGCTTTTCGCCGGCGAAGCTGCCCTGGGCGAGCTCCGCGTCGAACTTGCGGCTGCTGAAGTGGAGCTTCCACCGCGCGGCGAGCGCCTCGAGCACCAGGAAGCCGATGTTGTGCCTGTTCTGCTCGTACTCCCGACCGGGGTTGCCGAGCCCACAGAGAATCTTCATGGGCCTCACCTACCAGAATGCCCTTCGCAAACGACGACGCCGCGCAAGGGAAACCCCGGCGCGGCGCCTGAACTGAGAGA